>DASZJD010000036.1 GCA_035948415.1 Acidimicrobiia bacterium
GCCTCGAGCGGAGGAACCGCTCTTCGGCTGCTCATCGTCAGGCATTGGCACCTGGCTACGGTCCGGGTGGATCGCAACTGGTTGCCGCGGCGTCAACGGGCCTGTCCCTCGGCCGCTCTTGATGAGCGCGTGCTGACCGGAAAGCGTAGCGCCAGGGTCCCCTACGCTGCCACTCGCTATGGCCTCAGCCCTGCACGCCCGGTCGCTCGCGGAGGAGAAGCGGCGGCGAGGGCTCCACGTCTCGGTCTGCCTCCCGGCCCGCAACGAGGCCCCCACCGTGGGGGGGATCGTCGCCACGGTCCGGGGCACCCTGACCGAGCGGGTCGGGCTCGTCGACGAGGTGGTGGTCCTCGACGACGGGTCCGAGGACGACACCGCGGCGGCCGCCGCGGCCGCCGGCGGTCGGGTCTTCCCGGTGGCGGCCGTGCTCCCGGAGCTGCCGGCGGGCGAGGGCAAGGGCAACGCCCTGTGGAAATCACTGTTCGTCACCGAGGGCGACCTCGTGTGCTTCCTCGACGCCGACGTGCGGAACTTCGCTCCGCACTTCGTGACCCGCCTGCTCGAGCCGCTGATCCTCGACCCCGCGGTCGGGTTCGTGAAGGGCCACTACGCGCGCCCGCTCCACGGGGACCCGAACGGCGGCGGCCGGGTGACCGAACTCGTGGCCCGCCCCCTCCTCTCGGCGCTCTTCCCGGCCCTGGCTCGGATCCGCCAGCCCCTCGGCGGCGAGTACGCGGCCCGCCGAGAGCTCCTCGAGGTGCTCCCCTTCGTCGAGGGGTGGGGCGTCGAGCTCGGCTTGCTCATCGACGTCGCCGACCGGTTCGGGCTCGACGCCATCGCCGAGCGGGACCTCGGCGTGCGGGAGCACCGCAACCGCTCGCTGGACGAGCTCGGCCCGCAGGCGCTGGCGGTGCTGCTCACCGGTCTGCGTCGGGCCGGCGTCGCGCCGGTCGACGTCTCGAGCGCGCTCGTGCGCTCCGGCGCGGGCGTCGCCGACGTCGCCGTCCCCGTGCGGGAACGGCCGCCGATCGTCACCGTGCCCGCCTACCGGGCCAAGTTCGGTCGGGAGCTCAGCGCCTAGCGCCGCCGCCCCGCGCCACCCGGCCGGCCTCGATCGCCGACTCCTCGACGAGGGTCGCGGCTCGGTCGAACGCCTCGCCGGCCTGCCACACCCGCTCGGTCAGCACCAACAGCTGCGCCGGGCCGCGCACCGACAGCTCCTCGCGAGCCTCGGCCGTCGCCTGTCCGGCGATCACGGCTCGATGGGGCACGCCGAGCTCGGCGGCCCACTCGAGCACGCCGCCGACGACCTTGCCGGCGAAGCTGGTGACGTCGAGCCGTCCCTCGCCGGTCACGACGAGGGTGGCGCCGTCGAGCGCGTCCTCGAGCCCGACCTCGGCCGCGACCACCTCGAAGCCAGGCTCCAGGCGCGCGCCGATCGCGGCCAGCGCGCCGGCCAGGCCGCCGGCGGCGCCGCCGCCCTCCAGCCCGGTGACGTCGACACCGGTCCGCCGCTCGTACTCGAGGGCCAGGCGCTCGAGGCGGCGACGGAGGAGCGCGACCTGCGCCTCGGTCGCGCCCTTCTGGGGGCCGAACGCCGCCGCCGCCTCGAGGAACGGCGTGGTGACGTCGCAGGCGACGGTCACGTCGAGGGCGCCGAGCGACCAACCGAGCGCGTCGAGGGCGCCGAGCCCACCGTCCGTCGTGGCACTGCCCCCGACGCCGACGAGGGCGCGGCGCGCGCCGGCGCGCGCCACCGCGCCGAGCAGCTCACCGGTGCCCCGGGTCGACGCGCGGAGAGGGTCGTTGCGCTCGACGAGCGCGAGCCCGCTCGCGCGCGCCATCTCCACGACCGCGAGTCCGCCAGGGGTCATCCCGTACTCGGCGTCGACCGGGTCGCCGAGCGGGCCGGTGACCCGGACCCGCCGGCGGCCGCCGCCGCCGGCGAGAAGCGCGTCGAGCGTCCCCTCGCCGCCGTCGGCGAGCGGGAGCTGGCGGACTTCGTCGAACCCGGCCGCCTCGAGGCCCCGCGCGATCGCCGCCGCGGCTTCCGAGGCCGTCAACGTGCTCCGGAACTTGTCAGGACACGCGACTGCGACATCCACGCTCACTAGATTGGCTTGCAATGCTCGAGCGTGTCCCCCTTCTCGAGAAGGAGCTCGACCACTACGCCGACGTCGTCGGCCCCGAGGTGGTCGCCGAGATCCACCGGGCGGCCGAGCCGCTGCAGGGGGCCCGGGTCCTGCACATCAGCGCCACCGCCTACGGGGGTGGCGTCGCCGAGCTGCTCGCCACCCACGTTCCGCTGCTGCGGAGCGTGGGCCTCGAATCGGAGTGGCAGGTGCTCCACGGCAGCGACGAGTTCTTCGCCATCACCAAGCAGGTGCACAACGCGCTGCAGGGCGCCGACATCGACTGGACGCCCCAGATGCAGCGCGTCTACCTGGAGCGGATCCTCGACAACGCGCTGCTCCTCGAGGACGGCTGGGACTTCGTCGTCGTCCACGACCCCCAGCCGGTGGCGCTGCTCCACTTCCTTCGGGCCCACCCCGACCTGTCGGGGGACCGGACCCGATGGGTGTGGCGCTGCCACATCGACCTCACCGCCGCCGACCCAACGGTCTGGGAGTTCTTCCGGCCCTTCGTCGAGCTTCACGACGCGTCGGTGTGGACACTCGAGGAGTTCGTGCCGGCGTCGCTGAAGATGGAGCGCATCCTCCACCGACCGCCCTGCATCGACCCGCTGTCGGTGAAGAACCTCGACCTGGCCACCCCGTTCTGCATCGAGCTGACCCGCCAGTACGGGATCGACCCGGCGCGGCCGATCATGTGCCAGATCAGCCGCTACGACCCGTGGAAGGACCCGGTCGGCGTGATCGAGGCCTTCCGGCTGGTCCGCGAGCAGGTGCCGGACGCGCAGCTGCTCCTCGCCGGCTCGATGGCGACCGACGACCCCGAGGCGTTCCGAGTCTGGGAGGAGACCGAGCAGGCGCGCGCCGGCGACCGCGACATCTACCTCCTCTCGAACCTGCACCAGGTGGGGTCGGTGCAGATCAACGCCTTCCAGCGCATCGCCACCGTCGTGGTCCAGAAGTCGTTGCGAGAGGGGTTCGGCCTCACCGTGAGCGAGGCACTGTGGAAGGGCCGGCCTGTGGTCGGCGGCGACGCCGGCGGGATCAAGCTGCAGGTGATGGACGGCTACGACGGCTACCTCGTCCACGGGATCGAGGACTGCGCCCGGCGCGTCATCGACCTGCTCGCCGACCCGGTGGGCGCCGACGCCCTCGGCTCCCAGGGCCGCGAACACGTGCGGGCCAACTTCCTCGCCACCCGCGAGCTGCTCGACTGGCTGCAGCTGTTCGGCGACCTGCGGTGACGGTCGTCGTCTCCAACCGCGGACCGTACGAGTTCGCGGAGGACCCGGCGGGGACGTTCCGCGCCTACCCGGGCGCCGGCGGGCTGGCCAGCTCGCTGCGACCGCTGCTGCTCTCGGGCGTCGCCGGACCGGGCGGCGCGTGGCTGGCGGCCGCGGTCGGGGACGGCGACCGCGCCGCCGTCCGAGCCGGCGCCGCCGAGGTCGAAGGGATCCGGCTCACGCTCCTCGACCTCGACCCGGCCACCTACCGACTCGCCTACGACCTGGTGTCGAACGGGACCCTCTGGTTCCTCCACCACGGCCTCTTCGACCTGCCGCGGCGGCCCCGCTTCGACCACCGGTGGCTCGAGGCGTGGGCCGGCTACGAGACGGTGAACCGGGCCTTCGCCGACGCCGCCAGCGACCTCGCCGACCACGGCGACGTGGTGCTGGTGCAGGACCTGCACCTCACCCTGGTGCCGGGGCTGCTGCGGGAGCAGCGGCCAGATCTGCGTCTCGTCTACTTCACGCACACTGCGTTCTGCGGGCCGAACTCCATCCGAGTCCTCCCGACCGAGGCCGCGCGGGCCCTGTGCGCCTCCATGGCCGGCGTGCCGTGCGGGTTCCACGCCGCCCGCTGGGCGCGGGCCTACGAGTCGTCGGCGCGCGAGGTCCTCGGCGAGGGGGCGCGACTCGCGCCGAGCTTCGTGGCGCCGCTCGGACCGGACCCGGACGCGCTCGCCGCCATGGCCAGCAGCGACCCGGCGCGCGCCGCGCTCGTGGAGCTCGACACCCTCGTTGGTGACCGTGCCCTGCTGCTGCGCGTCGACCGGATGGACCCGTCGAAGAACGTCCTGCGTGGCTTCCAGGCCTACGACCGGCTCCTCGAGACCGAGCCCACGTGGCGCGGGCGAGTGGTGTTCGTCGCCCGCCTCACGGCGTCCCGCGAGTCGCTCGCCGAGTACCAGGCCTACCGCCAGGAGGTCGAGCTGGCCGCGGCGCGCGTGAACGAGCGGTGGGCCACCCGGGACTGGCAGCCCGTCGTGCTCGACACGGGGGACGACTACCCGCGGACGATCGCCGCCATGATCCGATACGACGTGCTGCTCGTGAACTCGGTGAAGGACGGCCTGAACCTGGTGGCGAAGGAGGGACCGCTCGTCAACCAGCGCGACGGCGTGCTGTGCCTGTCGCCGGACGCGGGGGCTTGGGACGAGCTCGGCCCCGCCGCGCTCGCGGTCCACCCGTTCGACATCGAGCAGGCGGCCGGGGCGCTGCACGCGGCGCTGGCGATGCCAGCGGAGGAGCGGGCGCCCCGGGCGGCCCGACTGCGCGAGCTGGCGGGCCGGCGCACACCGATGTCGTGGTTCCAGGAGCAGCTCACGCGCGCGGCCTGAGCCCGGCCGTCAGCGCGCCGAGCAGCGCCGCCAGCCCCGCGGGCCCGCCCACGACGAGATCGGCCTCCTCGATGAGGCTCGGCGGGGCCTCGTCGGAGTCGACCGCGACGCGGATGCTGGTGAAGCCGGGGCGCTCGACGGCCCGGCGGGCGAGCGCGTCGAAGGCAGGCAGGTCGCCCGCGTCGTCGCCCGCGAAGACGCCCACGTGCACCCGCCGCTCGTCGAGCAGCGTCGTCATCGCTCCTCCCTTGTCGACCGGCACCGGCACCCGCAGCTCGGCCGACCTCCGACCGGCGCCGAGCGACAGGCCGTGCGCGCCCGCCAGCTGTTCGAGCGCGGGCCAGGCGGGCGCGGCCTCGGGTGCGACGCGCCAGTGCACCGTGAAAGCGACGGTGCCCTTCCGCTCGACGGACAGCCGCGGCCAGCGCCGCTCGGCTTCGCGTGCGGCCGCGACGACGGCGTCGACGAAGGGCGCGGCGCGCTCGTCGGTTACCGGCTCGCCCCCCACGAGCCGTTCGAGGCCGTAGACGCCGACCAGCTCGACACCGGGGACCGGCACCTGGGCCCGGAGGAAGGTGACGGGCCGCCCGCTCACCACGGCCACCAGGGCCAGCGGGGCGACGAGGGCGGCGAGGGCCTCGAGGGCGGCCGGCAGCGCGCGGGCGCGCGCCGGGTCGTCGACGATCGGGGCGAGGGTGCCGTCGAAGTCGGTCACCACGGCGCTCGAGCCGGGATCGGCGGTGATCGGCGCGAGGGCGTCCGGGATCGTCACGGCGCCGGCGCGGCCGGGGACGTCGCTACTTGCCGACCGTGACGATGCAGTCGGCCCCGGTCGCGGTCGAGGGCGGCGGGCTCGGGAACGGCTGCACCGTCGCGCCGACCACGACGCTCTTGGCGAGGGTGTCGGCCTGGGAGCTCGACCCGGTCTTGCACGCCACCGTCGTGCCGGTCTGGCTCGTCGCCGCGTTCCCCGTGAACAGGATCGCGTACCCGAGCCCCCGCAGCTTGTTCGCCATCGCGGTGGCGGCGCCGCTCACCCCCGACGCGTTGAAGACCGCGACCTTGATCTGCTTGCCGCTCGTCGTGGTCGTCGTGCCGGCGGTCCCACGGGTCGGACCGGTGACGTGGCGGGCGCTGCCCGGCGCGCCGGAGCCGTTCACGACCGCGATGAGCACGATCCCGACGACGACCGCCACCCCGACCAGGACCGCGCCTCGTGCCGCGGTGCGGAGCAGCCGCGCGCCGAGCGCCGGCGCGTGGGCGACGGCGGTCATCGGCTGCCCGGGTCGGCGCGTCGACCGTCGAGGCGACTGCGGCGTCGAACCTCGCGGGAGCGGCGAACGCGTTTCACGGTGAGCGGGTCATACTTGAACGCGGCGGGCTTCTCGAGGAGCTCGCCGAGCACCCGATAGTAGTGACTCGTGGATAACCCAAGTCGGGCTCGGATCGCCGACTCCTTCGGCCCCGGGAAGCACCACCACGAACGCTCGAAGTCGAGGATGGCGCGCTCGGGCGCCGACAGGTCCATCGTGCCCGAGTATGGCCGGCTTCCCGTTCGTGGCCGTGGATTTCGGGGCCCAGCGGGCGCCCGGCGGCGTCGTCTGGACGCTGGGACGACCGGTCTTCCGGTCACGGCCCGCCGTGGAACTCCCGGAACGCGACGAGCAGCCGCTCGCGTGCCTCAGCGCCGAGGGCCTCGACGTCCGTGACCGTCACGCGGCCGGTCAGCGCCATGGTGCGGCGGATCTGCGCGAGGTAGCGCTCGCAACCGTCGCACGCGGACAAGTGACGCTCGAAGCGGACGCGCGCGTCGGCGGGCATCGCGCCCTCGAGGTAGTCGGTGACCGCCTCGACGAACTCCTGACAGCGGTAGTCGTCCGCGCTGCGACGCAGCAACCTGGCCCGGATCATCGTGGATCGTCCTCGAAGTAGGTCTCGAGGGCACGGCGCACGGTCGCACGCGCCCGGTGCAGGAGCACCCGCTGGTTCGTCTCGGAGAGCTCGAGGGCGTTACACGCCTCGGCCGCGGTCCAGCCCTCGAGATCTCGGAGGCTGAGGACGGCCTGCTGGTTCGGCGGCAGGGTCGCCACGGCCCGCTCGACGGCGTCGAGCGTCTCGGCCGCCAGGAGATGCTCCTCGGGTTCCTCGTCCCATGCCGATGGCGGCGCCGCCCACGCTCCCGCCCGCCGGCCCCGGCGGCGGAACCGCCCGGGATCGACGGCGGGCTGGTCGGCGTCGAGCTCGTCGCTCAGCGACGCGAACGGGACGCTGCGGCGCTCCCGAACGCCCGTGCTCCGCGCCCGGTTGGCGAGGATCCGATGCAGCCACGTCTTCACCGCCGACCGCTGCTCGAACCGACCGACCCCCGTGATGACCGCCATCCAGGTGTCCTGGACGACCTCCTCGACGGCGGCCGGCGTCGCCACGTACGAGCGCGCCAACCGCCGCAGCGAGGCGTCGTAGCGGTCCAGCAGCCAGCCGAACGCGGCCTCGTCGCCGCGGCGCAGCGCGTCGACCAGGACCCCATCGTCGGCGAAGTCGGCGGCGACGTCGGCCATTCATCCGCATTCTCGCAGCGCCCCGCGGTGTAACGGCCGCGCCCTCCGTGGAGACTGGACCGCGTTGGCCCGCACGTGCAGGCGAGCGAGAGGAACCGATGGCACTCGGCGTGAGGTGTCCGGCACCGGCCGGGACGCGGCGCGGACCCGGGACCGGGCCGGGCCGGTGACGGCCGACGCGCCGCGTCCGCCGCGCTGGTCGCCCCGACGGAAGTACGGCGTCGCGGCGGTGGCGCTCGCAATGCTCGCGGCGGCGGGGGTCGCGGTGGCCAGCCAGTCGAACCCGAGCAGCGTCGCCGGTGGCGTCGACGTCAACCACCTGTCGGTCGGCCCGGCCCCGCCGAGCCTCGCCGACGCCAAGGGCTGGCTGAACACGGCGCCGCTCACCGCCGCCGACCTGCGGGGCAAGGTCGTCCTCTACGACTTCTGGACCTACTCGTGCGTCAACTGCGTCCGCACCCTCCCGCACGTTCGGGCCTGGTTCGACCGCTACCGGCAGGACGGGCTCGTCGTCGTCGGGATCCACTCCCCCGAGTTCGACTTCGAGAAGGACCACGGCAACGTGACGTCCGCCGTGCAGCGCCTGCACGTCGACTACCCGGTGGCGCTCGACGACAACATGGACATCTGGAACGCGTTCGGCACCCAGTACTGGCCCGAGGAGTGGGTCTCGGACCGCCAGGGCCACCTCCGGTACATGGACGTCGGCGAGGGCAACTACCAGAGCACCGAGGCCGTGCTGCGCAAGCTGCTGGGCGTGCCCGCCCGCGCCCCCCGCGCTGCCCCGCCCGGCGCGGGGAACCTGGGCCAGCCCCCCACGGCGGCACAGAGCGTCACCGCCGAGACCTACCTCGGCCTCGAGAAGGGGGCGACGGGCGCGCAGCCCGGGCCCGCCACGTACCCGAACGTCGGCACGCTGCCGGAGGGGACGGCGCGCCTCGTCGGCGCGTGGGACGCCACCGCGCAGCAGGTGCAGGCCGTGGCCCCCGGTGCCGCCGTCGTGCTCGGCTACCGCGCCCGGGCGGTGAACCTCGTGATGGCGGCCGCGTCGGCGCAGCCGGTGCGGGTGGACGTGCAGCTGGACGGCAAGCCCCTGCCGCCCGCGGAGCGGAGCCCGGCCGTGCAGGTCGACGCCCAGGGCCGGACCTTCCTGAGGGTCTCGACGCCCGATCTGTACCCGGTGGTGCTCGGCGGGCGCGTCGAGGGCCACACGCTGCGCCTCACCGCGGCAGGTTCCGGCGTCCAGGCGTTCGCGTTCACCTTCGGCGCCTGAGTGGCCGCCCAGCTGGTCGCGCTGTTCGGCGCCGGGGTGGCGTCGTTCCTCGCCCCGTGCATCGTGCCGCTGCTGCCCGCGTACCTCGGGATCATCGCCGGCGAGACCGCCGACGCTCGCGACCCGGCCCGGGCCGTGCCCGCCACCGTCGTGTTCGTGCTCGGCTTCGCGGTCGTGTTTGCGGGGCTCGGCGCCGTCGCGGGCCTGCTCGGGTCGTCGCTGCACGACGTCCAGCAGGCGGTGCAGCGGGTCGGCGGCGTGGTCGTGGCCGTGATGGGCCTGGCGCTCCTCGGCGTCCTCCGGGGACCCTTCGCACGGGAGCGCCGGCTGGTGCCACGGGTGCCGACCGGCCGGGGCCCGGCGCGCCCGTTCGTGGTCGGGGTCGCCTTCGGTGCCGCGTGGAGCCCGTGCGTCGGGCCGCTCCTGGCGGCGGCGCTCACCTTGGCCGCCCGCAGCGGCCAGGTCGGACGGGGCACCCTCCTGCTGCTGGCGTACGCGCTCGGAATCGGTGTGCCGTTCCTCCTCGCGGCATTAGGCCTGGCCTCCTTCCCGAACCTCGCCGAGCGCCTCCGGCGAGCGGGGCCGGTCCTCGAGCGCGTCGCCGGCGTGCTGCTCGTGATCCTTGGCGTCCTCCTCGCCACCGGGGCCTACGGACACCTGACCTCGTACCTGGCGCGCTTCACGCCTGCGGTCGGCGGCCTCTGACCGCTCACGGCGATCACAGACCGCGAGGCGCGCGGCGCGACGGACGCGACTCGAGATCGCGGGCGGGCCGAGCTCGCATGTCACCTTGATTCGAGACCGCGGCGTCCGGAACAATGGCGCGCCCCACGCGGAGGTGGTACCGGTGGCTGGGCGAGGACGGGACCGGCGCTTCGGGGGATCGCTCGTGCCGGCACGAGGTCTCGGGCGCACGCGAGCTAGGAACCGGCGAGCCATGACGAGCCGGTGAGGAAGCCCGGACTGGACGGGTCGGCCTGGCCGTCCGAGCGTCAGGAGCTGCTGCTCCGCGCTGCGTTGCTCGATCGGGACGCCGCCGGCGCGGCATGGGCCGAGCTCGCCCCGGACCTGCACCCCGACCGGCCCGACGAGGACCCTGAGGTCCTGCGTCTCCTCCCGCTCGTGCACCACAACCTTCGTCGGGCCGGAATCACGGACCCGCACGCGGATGCCCTTGGCGCCGCGACGCGCCAGAACTGGTACCGGACGCGCACCGTCCTGGCGGGCGCGGCGCCGGCGCTGTCGTGCCTCCTCGCGGCCGGCGTCCCGACGATGGTCCTGAAGGGTGCACCGCTGGCGCTCCGGTATTACGCCCACCCGTCCCTCCGCTTCTTGAGCGACGTCGACGTCCTCGTCCCGACCGCGGCGGCCGAACCGAGCCTGGACCTGCTCACGGCCGCCGGATGGCGCCGCCAGAGCCCGATCCCTCGCCGGCGCCTGTTCCGGGCCCGGCACTCCGAGAACCTCGTCCACGACGAGCACGGCAACCTCGACCTGCACTGGCGCCTCTCGATGCCCCTCGTGCTGGCCGCTGACCGCGAGCGCTCCGAGGAGGACTTCTGGCAGGCGGCCGAGCCGCTCACGGTGGCCGGGGTCGAGACCCTCGCCCCCTGCCCCGCCGACCTCGTCCTCCACGTCTGCGTCCACGGCGCGTGGACGCTGTCTGAGGCCACGGCGCGGTGGGTCGCCGACGCGATGACGGTCATCCGGTCGACCGGAGACCGGATGGACTGGGACCGTCTCACGACCCAGATCGCGCGGCGTCGCGTCGTCATCGGGCTCCGCAACGACCTGACCTACCTCGCACGGGACTTCGGCGCACCAGTGCCCGGAGCGGTGCTCGAGCGCCTCCGGCGCGCGCCGGTGAGCCGACGCGAGGCGCGGACGTACCGGTCGTTGACCCGGTCGCTCCCACGCGGCGGGCTCCGCGAGACCGCGGGGCGGTTCCGCGGCTACTGGCTGGAGAAGACGGGGGCGCTGCCGCGCTGGCGCCAGGTCCGCGAGCTACCCGGCCATCTGGAGGACCACTGGGGTCTCGCCCACGCCTGGGAGATCCCGCTCGAGGCCGTCGCTCGGCTCGCCCGTCACCTCGGCCTGGCCCGCAAGGCCGGGGCCGACTGAGCCGGGGCGCGCCGCGCGGCGCGAGCAGCCGGTCAGCGAGTGGCTTGGTGTCGCGCCCGGCGTAGCGATCGGACGCGCGCGACGCCGGCCGAGAGCTTCCGCCGGGCGCCCGACGACAGCATCCGGAACCGGATCCAGGCGTGGAGCGCCCGAACTTTCGCCCGGTCCCGGTGCAGCCCTTCGCCCGGCGGGCGGGGACGGAGTCCGAGGCGACGGAGCCGGCTGTTCCACGCGTGGACCTCCTGGGTGCGGTTCGCGGCCGCGGTCGTGACGCTGCACGACAGCGCCACCGAGACGTCGGTGCCGCCGATGACCCAGTGGAAGGCGTAGGGCGGGATGTAGAGCGCGTCGCCGGGCCCGAGCACGAAGCGGGTGACGCGCTCGGGGAGCCGGTCGAGGTTGAGGACCGCCGGCCCGTAGCGACGCTCGACCTGCCGCTGGCCCTCGGAGGCGTCGCTGAACTCGCCGATGAAGAGCTCCTTCGTGCCCTCGAGCTGGAGCAGGACGTTGTGGTTGTGGTCGACGTGGGCTGGAACGACGGCGCCGGGCGACGCGATGAGCGCCAGCGACTCGCTCGGTCCCAACGTTCCCTCCGAGGTCGGGATCGCGGCTCGGATCGGCTCGACCCAGCGCTCGACGAGCGCGTCGTACGGCGTGGCCGTGTCGATGTGCCAGAGGACCATCCAGCAGTGGTTCTCCTCGATCCCCTCGATCACCGCTCGGGCCGACAAGGGCAGCCGTTCGGCCTCACCGGTGGGCAGCACGAGGGGGAGGTCGGCGCGGTGGTGCTCGACGAGGTTGCCAGGATGGACCTCGGCGACCGCGGCCAGGGCCTCTCTCGACAACGACGGATGACCGCTCAGCCCGTGCCGCAGCTGGAGGGGGCGGCGCCCGATGGCGCCCCGCAGGGCTGCCGGGTCGAGTCCGACCAACGCGTCCGTGGTCATCGCCCAGCGCTCGCGGAGCGGCGTCGACGCAGCCAGCGGACGGCGAGGACGATCCTCGCCTTCGTCCAGTCCGCCAGCCGGGACTCGGCCGGGCCCCGAGGACGGAGGCGCAGCTCGCGCAGATGACGGTTGGCGAGGTGGACCAGCTCGGCCCGCTCGCTGTCGACGGTGGAGAAGCTGGCGGACAGGGCGGTGGACGGCTCCGGCCCGCACCGCACCCAGTGGATGGTGTACGGCGGCAGGAAGAGCCCCTCACCCGGGCCCAGCTGGATGACCCGGACCTCGTCCGGCATCGCGGCGAGGTTGAGGTGGCGGCCGAAGTTGCGCTCGATCTCGGCGAGCTCACGGTCGGGGTCGGTGAAGGCCCCGATCATCACCTCCTTCGTGCCGACGAGCTGCAGCAGGAGGTTGTCGTGACGGTCGCAGTGGGCCGGCACCGTGGATCCGGGCGAGCCGCAGAACAGGGACGCGTCGCGTCGAACCATGCCCCCGCCGTAGGAGCCGAGCACCCGCTCGGCCTGGTCCAGGGTCTCGCGAACGAGCGGTCCCACCTTGGGCGTGTGATGGACGTGATAGAGGCGGACCGACAAGCAGCGTCGAGCGAGGTCCTCGAGGGCCGCGCCGCCGTCGGGGTACGGGAGCGCCCGAGGGGGTGGGCTGAGGACAGGGAGCTCTCCGTCGTTGACCGTGATCCAGGCTGACGGCAGGCGCCGTCCGATCTCCCCGAGGGCGGAGGGTTCGAAGTCCGCGAACGCTGGTGCCTGGTGCGCGAAGCGCAGCGGCTGCGCCGCAGCAGCAGCCCGGCGCAGCTCCGCGGGCTCGACGTCGAGCCACTGCCGGCGATCGACCGGGCCGAGGTGGTCCACGTTCATCGCGGCGCGCCTCACCGCGGCGCGCCGGGTCTACTCCGGGTGCCAGGGCGCGGCCGGCCGCTCGACCACCGGTCCGGCGCGTGGCCCCGACCGCTCGGCCACCTCAGGTGGGGGAACGGCACCCGTCGTCGGATCGATCGGCTAGCGGTCGCTGGGCCGCCAGATCGGCGTGCAGCGAACTTGGCTGGCGCTGATCGTGTTGAGTGGCTCGGTGACCGGCGTCCGGTCTGCGACCGCCGGCGGCTCGTAGCTCTCATCTCGCATCGTGGTCTCGCTCCCTCGTCGTCGCCTGAGGTCCTTCACGCCCGTTCTTCCTGCGCCACGCGAGGGTCAGCGGCGGCACCACGACACTGTGATTGATCGTGTTCAGCGGCTCGGTCACCGACGTCCGCCCCACGACCGCCGGTCGCTCATAGCTCTCGTCGTGCATGGCTCTCCCTCCTCCCTCGCCGTCGTCCGTCCGGGGACGGTTCTCGGACCGCCTACGAGTCGTGGCGCGTCGGCCTCCACGCCGGGGTGAGCGGCTGGCTGCTGGTGGCCGCGTTCAGCGGCTCGCTGACCGAGGTGCGCTCCACGACCTCCGGCGACTCGTACGCCAACGCGGTGGGCTCGTCCCCGTCGTGCGGGCGCCAAACCGGGGTCCGCACGCCGCCGCTCGTGCTCACGACGTTGAGTGGTTCGGACACCGGCGTCCGGTCGTCGACCCGCGGCCGCTCGTAGCGTTCTCCTCGCATCCAACTCCTCCCGCTGCTGGCACCGATGCCGGGCGAGCACCTAGTGCTCGCGCTTCGACCTCCAGGCCGGAGTCTTGAACACCTGGCTGCTGCTCGCCGCGTTCAGCGGCTCGCTGACCGGGGTCTGCCCCGCGACGCGGGGCGGCTCGTAGGCCGCGGGCTCGTCGCCCCGGGCGGACCCGTGCCAGGCCGGGGTGGCAAACGGAACGCCGCCGCTGGTGTTCACCGCGTTGAGGGGCTCGGACACCGACGTTCGGTCGTCGACCCGGGGCCGCTCGTAGCTCGCTTCTCCCATCGGATTCCTCCTTCGTACTCGCAATGGTGGCCGCAGCCGCGTCGGCTACAGCTGGTCTGGCTTCGTCCTCCACGTCGGTGTCGGTACCGAGTTGCTGTTCGTCAACGTGTTCAGTGGTTCGCTGACCGGCGTGTGCTCCTCGACCCCCGGTCGCTCGTAAGCCTCGACCGCGGGCTCGTCCCCCGCGGCACGGGACCGCCAGGCCGGGGTGAACGCCACACCCTGGCTGGTGTTGATCACGTTGAGCGGCTCGGTGACCGTCGTCCGGTCCTCGACCCGGGGTCGCTGGTAGCGGTCATCCTGCATTGCCGTCCTCCCTCGTCGATGGCGGCCGCCTGCGGTCGGGGTCCGCCGTTCTCCATAACGGGGTGCCGGCGAGCGGGTTGCTGTTCGTCACCGCGTTCAGTGGCTCTCGGACCGGTGTCTGCCCTGCGACCCCCGGTGGCTCGTAGGCCTCGGCCACGGGCTCGTCCCCCGCGGCGTGCGACCGCCACGCGGGCGTGATGTTGATGACGCTGTGGCTGGTGTTGATCGTGTTGAGCGGCTCGGTGACCGTCGTCCGGTCCTCGACCCGCGGTCGCTCGTAGCGGTCATCGTCCATCGCAGTCCTCCCGTCTGGGCCCGCCCGCTAGCGGTCGGGCTCGTCGTCCGGTTGCGTCGTCCGCCACGCCGGGGTGTTTGTGAGCGGATTGCTGTTGGACACCGCGTTCAGCGGATCGCTGACCGGTGTCTGCCCCGCGACCCCGGGTGGCTCGTAGGCCTCGGCCACAGGCCCGTCCCCCGCGGCGCGCGACCGCCAGGCCGGCGTTTCGGGAAGGCCATGGCTGGTGTTGATCGTGTTGAGCGGCTCGGTGACCGTCGTCCGGTCCTCGACCCGCGGTCGCTCGTAGCGGTGATCGTCCATCGCAGTCCTCCCGTCTGGGCCCGCCCGCTAGCGGTCGGGCTCGTCGTCCGGTTGCGTCGTCCGCCACGCCGGGGTGACCGTGAGCGGATTGCTGTTGGACACCGCGTTCAGCGGATCGCTGACCGGCGTGTGCGCCGCGACCGCCGGCGCGTCGTAGTCGTCGTCCCCCGCGCCCGACCGCCAGGCCGGCGTGGTGGGAAGGCCATGGCTGGTGTTGATCGTGTTGAGCGGCTCGGTGACCGTCGTCCGGTCCTCGACCCGCGGTCGCTCGTAGTGGTCGTGCATCGCAGCTCCTCCTCCCTGGGACGCCCACTGGTGGTCGTCCGATGCCCTCTGTCTCGGGGTGAGGAACGCGGCTCGCGTCCGGTCTCGGCGTTCTCCGGGCCGGGAACAGGGGCGTGCTCGTCCTCGCACGCCACCCGTCGCCCCCGACGGTGCCCCACCCTTCCCCGTGCCCCGCCCTTCCGGGTTCGTCGATCGAGCTCGACGTCCGCCCGCCGCTATCGCCGGCGTTGCCGCCCTTGCCCGACGCTTGCCCTCCGCCGCATCGATCGGGACTTCACTACGCTGCGTGACACTAGAGGCCGCGGATCCCTCAGGGCAAGGACCAATCGGTGCCAGATCTCGATCGCGTCGTCACGCTGGGTGACATCTCGTTACGCCTCGTGGCCGCGGACGCGGCCGGGGCCGCCGCGCTCGAGCTCAGCGTGGGCCCCGCGGGCGTGTCCGCCCCGGGGGCTGCGGCCCCCGTCGGGACGGTGCGCGCCGGGGGGGCCGCGCCGACGCTACCCGAGCGACCGCCGGATCAGGTCTACGACGACCGCCGGGTCTGGCTCGAGCACGACGACCTCCTGTTCTTGGACCTGACCGGCGTCGTCGCCCGGTCCGGGCCCACGACGGCGACGATCGGCGGCGGTCCGGGCCGCGAGCTCGCCGCCCTCGGGATCCGGCGGCTGTTCCTCTGCGCGGTGGGCCACCTGCTCGGCTTCCAGGACCGGCTCCTCGTCCACGGGGGCGCGGTCGTCGTGGACGGCCGGACCGTCCTTGTCCTCGGAGAGAGTGGGAGGGGCAAGTCGACGGTCGCCCTGGCCGCCCTCGAGCAGGGGTGGCCGGTCCTGTCGGACGACCTGGTGATCCTGCGGCGCGCCGAGGACGGCATCGACGTCGCCGGCGTGCCCCGGCCACCGACGGTCCCGACGGACCTGCAGGCCGAGGTGGAGGGCGCGGCGCGACCGGTCGCCGACGACCCGCGGGGTCGGGCCCAGCTCGCCCCCGACGTGCTCACGGGCGGCTTCCACCGCGTCGGCGCGGTCGTCGTCGTGGGCCACGGGAGCGAGCCGCTCGGCGAGCTAGCGCCGGTCGCCGGGCGTCACGTCCACCTGGTGCTCGTGGGCTCGTTCCCCGCCGCGAGCCACCCCGACCAGCTCCGGCGGGCGCATCCGGTGTTCGCGGAGCTGACGCGGCTGCCCTCCTGGGCGCTGCGGCACGGCACCGACGCCGCTCGCCGTCTGGCGTCGACGGCCGCGGCGATTCGCGGGCTCAGCCTGGCGGCGACCCGTCGCTGAGCAGCCCGAGGCTGGACAGCTCGTCGAGGAACGACCGCACGTCCGCCTCGACCTGCGCCGCCGGCATTGACGGATAGCGGTCGAGGACCACGCGGCACAGGTCCGGGAGGTCTCGGCGACCGTCGAGCGCGTCCCACACCAGCGTGCCGACCGCGTTCAGGGTGATGAGCTCGGTTCCGGCAGGATCGACCAGGACCGCTCGGTCTTCGACGAGGTCCGACACCACGTCGGGGTTTCGGCCCGGCGCCACGGGCGCGCATCGTATCGAACGCGCGACGGGAGCCGTTCCCCGAACCGGTCCGTCGTGTCGCCCGGACCGGTGTCGCACGCTTCCCCCGACCGCGGCGCGGCCGCGCGGTCGTGGCGGCGGCGCCGCTCGGCGAGGGGGTGGGGAGCCGGGTGTCGGGATCGAACCGACGGCCTCTGCTTTACAAGAGCAGCGCTCTGCCAGCTGAGCTAACCCGGCGCGCGCCGCGAAAGGCTACCCGGCGCGCTGTCGCGCGACCTCGAAGCACGCGACCGCGGCCGCAGCCGCGACGTTCAGGGACTCGACCGGTCCTGGCATCGGGACTCGCGCCACGACGTCGCAGCGCGCCCGGACCAGCCGGGCCAGGCCGGTGTCCTCGGCGCCGAGCACCAGCACGAGCGGACGATCGGCCACCGCGAGGTCGGAGACCAGGGCCTCGCCGCGCGCGTCGAGGCCGACGGTCCAGACTCCGGCGCGGCCAGCCTGGTCGAGGGCGGTGGCGACGCCGCCGACGAGCGCGACCGGGAGGTGCTCGACGGCGCCCGCCGCGGCCTTGACCGCCGCCGGCGTGAGCAGCGCGGCCCGGTGGCGGGGGAGGATGGCGCCCGAGGCGCCCGCGGCCAGCGCCGTGCGCAGCACCGCCCCGAGGTTGCGGGGATCGGTGACCCCGTCGAGGGCGACGAGGAAGGCGTCCTCCCGTTCCAGCAGGCCCGCGAGCGGCGCCGGCGTCACCGGGGCGGCGCGGGCGACGACCCCTTGGGTCGCCTCGACCCCCGACTCCTCCCGCAGCTGGTCGGCGTCGCGCCAGCGCACCCGGGCGCCGGCCGCAGCTGCCAGCTCGGCCAGCTCGTCGGCGACACGCCCGGCGCTGCGGGCCAGCGACACCATGCGCACCGGACGGCGTCCGGCCCGGAGGAGCTCGGCGACGGCGCGCCGACCGGGGACCACGGCGCCGCCGAGGTCATCGCCGCGGCGACGCGTCACCGGTGGTGCCAGACGGTCCCGCCCGGCGTGTCCTCCAGCACGATCCCGTCGTCGGCCAGCTCGGCCCGGATGCGATCGGCGGTCGCGAAGTCGCCCTGCTCACGGGCGGCGTCACGGGCGGCGACCCGGGCGTCCACGTCCGTGTCGGCACCGGTCCCCGGGTCGACGGTCAGGCCGAGTACACCCGAGAGCTCGATGACGGCCGCCACCAGCGCCGCGGCGTGGAGGCGGTCGCCGTCCTCGATGGCCCGGTTCGCTCGGGCGACGGCGTCGAAGATGGCCGCGAGCGCTCCGGGGGTGCCGAAATCGTCGTCCATCTCGGCCCGGAAACGGTCGCAGGTCTCTTCGTCTGGCGCCACGTCGGCGGGCACGCCGTCGGCGGCAGCACGGCGGGCGAGGGCATCGAGCCGGCCCGCGGCGTGGGCCGCTGCGGCCAGCTCGGCGTCGGCGAGGTCCGTGGCCTTCCGGTAGTGGGTCTGCAGCACCGCGACCCGGAAGGCGCGAGCGCCGTGCTCGTCGAGCGCCTCGGCGAGGGTGCGGAAGTTGCCGAGCGACTTCGACATCTTCTCCCCGCTGACCTCGACCATCCCGGAGTGGAGCCACCGGCGGGCGAAGGGATGCCCGGCGGCCTCGGCCTGTGATCGTTCGTTCTCGTTGTGCGGGAAGACGAGGTCGTCGCCGGCGCCGTGGAGGTCGAAGCCCTCGCCGAGGAGGTCGAGGGCCATGGTCGAGCACTCGATGTGCCAGCCCGGGCGACCGGGGCCCCACGGCGAGTCCCAGGACGGCTCACCTGGCTTGGCGGCCTTCCAGAGCGCGAAGTCCACCGGGCTGCGCTTCGCCTCGTCGACCTCGACCCGGGCGCCCGCCGATTCGAGAAGCTGATCCACGGTTTGGTGTGCGAGCGCCCCGTAGTCGGGGTAGGAGCGCACGTCGAAGTAGACGCCGCGGCCTTCGACGACGTAGGCGTGGCCGCGCTCGACCAGCTCGGCGATGCGGTCGAGCATGTCGTCGATGTAGGCGGTCGCGTGCGGCACCGCGTCGGGCCGTTCGACGCCGAGCCGGTCCACCTGCTCCCAGTACGCGGCCTCGAAGCGACGGGCCAGCTCCGGCTCGGTGCCGCCGGTCTCGTGGGCCCGGGCGATGATCTTGTCCTCGACGTCGGTGATGTTCGAGACGAACGTCACCTGGTAGCCCCGCCAGCGGAGGTAGCGGCGGATCGTGTCGTAGACGACCACGGTGCGGCCATGTCCGACGTGGGGCACGCCGGAGACGGTCTGCCCGCACACGTAGATCGACACCCGGCCGGGCTCGCGGGGCTCGAGGTCGACCTTGGCCCGTTGCAGCGTGTCGTACAGCCGGACGGTCATCGCCGCCGAGGGTACCGCCGCCTCGTCAGGCGTCACCGGGGACTTCGCGCGCGACCAGCGCCACCGCCCACGCCGCGACCGCCTCGCCGCGACCGACCGCGCCCACGCCTTCGCCGCGCTTGGCCTTCACCCCGACCGGACCGCCCACAGCGACGGACAGGCGCTCGGCCATCGCCTCGACGTGCGGCCCCAGCCGCGGCCGCTCGGCCGCGACCACGACGTCGACGTTTCCGATCGACCACCCCGCCGCGGCGAGGCGCGCCGCGATGTCGCGCAGCAGGTCGACCGAGTCGGCGTCGCGGAGGCGCTCGTCGGTGGCCGGAAACGTGGTGCCGAGATCGGGCAGGCCGGCCGCACCGAGCAGCGCGTCGGCGACCGCGTGGGCCACGACGTCGGCGTCGGAGTGGCCAACGAGGCCGGGGCCGTCGACGGTGACGCCGCCGAGCACGAGCGGACGGTCGCCGCCCACGGCGTGCACGTCGTAGCCGAGACCGACGCGGACGCTCACGACGGCCGGCGCACCAGCGCCGCCGCCAGCGCCAGGTCCGCGGGGGTGGTCACCTTGAGGTTGGACGGGTCGCCCGGCACCACGACGACGGTGCCACCGGCCGCCTCGACGAGCGCGGCGTCGTCGGTGGCGTCCCCGCCGGCGGCATGCGCGGCGCGCAGCGCGTCGGCGCGGAAGGCTTGGGGGGTCTGCACCGCGACGAGCGCGTCGCGGGCCACGGTGGCGACGACGCGGTCGTGCTCGACCTGCTTGACGGTATCCGTCAGCGCGATCGCCGGCACGGCGCCGTCGGCGCCGTCGCGGATGGCATCGATGACCGCGGCGAACAGCGGCGGTGACGCCAGCGGCCGCGCCGCATCGTGCACGACGACGACGTCGCATCCCGGTGCGACGGCTCGGAGGCCGGCCCGGACCGACTCGGGCCGGCTGGCGCCGCCCGCGACCGCGGCGCTGACCGGAACGCCGTCCCAGTCGACACCGGGGGGGAGGACGACCACCACGTCGTCGCAGGCGCGGCCGGCGACGGTGACGGCGCGGTCGACGAGGCGCGAGCCGCAGAGGACCGCGAACTGCTTCCGCGCGCCGTACCGGCTGCCGCCGCCGGCGGCGACCACGATCGCCGCGCTGCGTCCCACGGCGGCCGCGCTACTTGCGGCGGGCCGCCGCCTTCTTCGGCGACGCCGCCTTGCGTCCAGCAGCCGCCTTCCGGACCGGCGTCTTGCGGCCGTTGGCGCCGGGCGTCGCGCGCCGGCGGCTGCGGGTGACCCTGACCTCCTTGCCGGCGAGGACGTCGTCGAGGCGAGCCTCGGCGGTCTCCTCGTCGACGTTGAGGGCGAAGGTGAGCTCGGACACCAGGATCTGACGCGCCCGGGCGAGCATGCGCTTCTCGCCGGCCGAGAGCCCCTTGTCGGCCTCCCGCAGGGACAGGTTCCGCACGACCTCGGCGACCTGGTAGATGTCGCCGCTCTTCAGCTTCTCGACGTGGTTCTTGAAGCGCCGCGACCAGTTCGTCGGCATCCGCGCCTCCTTCTTGCGGAGGACGGCGAACACCTCCTCGACCTCCTCGTCGTTGATCACGTCGCGCAGGCCGATCTCCTCGGCCTTGTCGACCGGGATCGAGACCTTCAGATCCCCGTAGGTGATGCGCAAGACGAAGTAGTCCGTCTTGTGCCCGTCGAAGACCCGCTTCTCCTTGCCCTCGATGATGGCGGCCCCGTGGTGCGGGTAGACGACCTTGTCACCGACGGCAAACGACATGCGGTTCCTCGCGAGGGCAGAGCGCAGCGGGAAGTGAGGAACCACCAGAGTACCAGACCGCCCGGAGTCCGCCGGTATGCGGTCGCCTAACCTCGGGCGCGCCGGAGGTGACCACTTGCCCGCACGTCGCCTGCTCAACACCACCGACCTGTTCGCGGCGCTTCCGGACGCCGCGCTCGCCGGGCTCGAGCGCCAGGCCGAGGTCCGCCACTACGCGCGTAACCAGGTCCTGTTCCGCCAGGGCGACGGGTCCGACGAGCTGTTCGTCATCGAGCGGGGACGGATCGCCATCGCCCAGCGCTCCAGCGACGGTCGGGAGTCCGTCGTGGCCGTCCTCGAATCGGGCGGGCTCTTCGGCGAGTTCGGCCTCTTCGACGAGGCGCCGCGCTCGACCGACGCGCGGGCGCTCGTCGATTCGGCGGTCGTCGTGCTCGGGTACGAGCCGGTGCGGGCGGTGCTCCGAGCCCAGCCCGAGCTGCTGTGGGTGATCGTGCGGCTCCTCGCCGGCCGGCTGCGGGCCACGAACGAGGCGCTCGCCGACGCCGTGTTCCTCGACGTCCCGGCCCGGACCGCCAAGCGCCTCCTCTACCTCGCCGCCGGCCGCGAGCGGTTCTCGCTGCCCGTCACCCAGGAGGAACTGGCCGGCATGGTCGGCGCCTCGCGGGAGCGGGTGAACAAGGCGATCTCGCTCTTCACCCGGCTCGGGTGGCTGAGCCTCGAGGGTCGCAGCCAGTACCGGATCCTGGACCGCCAGGCCCTCGAGGACCGGGCCACCCTCTGAGCTACCGGTCCAGGAAGCGGAGGGCTCGCCGCCAGGCGTCGGCGGCGTCGTCGGGGCGGTGGGCCGGGCGGGCGGGGTCGTGCACGAAGCCGTGCTCGGCGTCGGGGAATACCACGACCTCGCAGTCGTCGCGCCCTCGCCAGGCGGCGCGCAAGGCCTCGATGTCGGCGGGCGGCGTGAACGGGTCGGACCCGCCGAAGACGGCGAGGGTGGGGCACACGGCGGCGGCCGTGTCGAGCGGCTCGTGCAGCCCCGGCCCCCGCCACTCGGCCGGCACTCGGATCATCCCGTAGAAGGGGACGGCGCGGCGGAAGCGGCCGGTGGCGGCGGCCTTCAGCGTCTGCATGCCGCCCATGCAGAACCCGAGCACCGACACCTCGGCGACCGCGAGCGCGTCGCCGGCGACGGTCAGGTCGGCGAGCTGCTGGTCGTCGTCGAGGTGGGGCAGCCACGCCAGGCGCGGCTCGGCCGTCCCGGCGTCCCGGGTCGCGGCGGGCGCCCGCGCGAACGGCTCCGGGCAGCACACGGCGTAGCCGTGCGTCGCGACCCGGCGGCACAGGTCGTCGAAGAGGGGCCGGACGCCGAGGAGGTCGGGGTGGAGGACGAGTCCCGCCGACGGCTCGCCGTCGTCGGGCCGGGCGACGATGGCCTCGATCGGCACGTCGTCGCGCCCGGCGAGGGTGACCCGCGCCGCCGACGCCGGGCGCGGGCCCTCGGCCAGCGCCGCCATCAGGTGTAGCGCTCGAGGATGCTCGTCTCGGCCAGGCGGGCCAGCCCGTCCTTGATGGCCCGGGCGCGGGCGTCGCCGACCCCTTCGACCTGCACCAGATCCGTCTCGCTGGCCCGCATGATCTTCTGCAGGTTCGAGAACCGCCGGACGACGTGGTCGGAGACCACCTCGGGGAGGCGGGGGATCTTGTGGAGGATCCGGTAGCCGCGCGGCTGCAGCGCCGAGTCGAGTCCGACGCCCGTCCCGAGCTGCAGGACGCCGACGACCTCGTGGACGTCGAGGAGCTCCTCGTCACCGAGCTCGCCGAGCCGGGCCATCACCTCGACGAGCTCGGAGTCGAGGTCGCCACGCATGTAGTCCTTCGCGACGAGGCGGCGGTCGTCCTCCACGCCGCCCATCAGCTCGTCGAGCTGGAGGAGGACGAGCCGGCCGTCGGCGCCGAGCTCGATGACGTAGCCCTCGATCTCCTCGGAGATGCGGCGCACCATCTCGGCGCGCTGGAGCACGGTGGCGACGTCACGGACGGTGACGAGGTCCTCGATCTCGAGGGCCGAGAGGGAGGCGCTGACGGCGTCGAGCCGCGCCTTGTACCGCTCGAGGATCTGGAGGGCCTGGTCGGCCCGGGCCATGACCCGCGGCGTGGGCTCGATCGACCGCTTGAGGCTCCCGACGTGGATGGCGACCTCGGACCGGTCCTCCGAGACGGTGATCACGGGCACGGGGATCTGGCGGGCGACCCGCTCGGCCGTCCGGTGCCGGGTGCCGGTCTCGGCGGTCGGGATGTTGGGGTCGGGCACGAGGTGGACGTTGGCGCGCACGATCCGGGCGCAGTCCCCGGTGACGATGATCGCCCCGTCCATCTTCGCCAGCTCCGAGAGGCGCTGGGGCGTGAACTCGGCGTCGAGGAGGAACCCTCCCGAGCAGACGCCGAGCACTTCGGGGCCGGCGCCGACCACGAGCAGGGCGCCCATGCGGGCCTGGATGATCCGCTCGATCCCCTCGCGCAGCGCCGTCCCGGGGGCGACGAGCCGGAGGGCGTCGAGGAGGGCTTCGGATCGGGGCGGGGCCGGCATTGGGCTGGGCGGGCTGCGCCCGCGGGGCAGGCCAACGACCCTAGCGCCTCGGGGGGTCAGTCGCCGCGGGGGGCCGCGGACGCGCCACGCGTCAGGAGCGGGTCTCGACGGACCCGCGGCGTCGTCACCGCGCGTTGGACGCACCGTGTGGCCCGCGGCCGACGCCGCGTGAGCCCGCCCCGCGCCCCTCGGCGTGGGGCGGCCGTCAGCGCGGGGCGCGGCGCCCGGGCGGGGGGGCGGCCCGGAGCCGGCGCACGCGCGCGCGGGCGCGGCCGTGCCGCCAGGTCAGCCCGGCGAGGAGGAGGAGCGCCACCCCGCCGGCGACGAGGCCGGCGCGGCGCGAGTCCAGGTCGGTCGAGGAGACGCTCAGCGGGACCCGGGTTCCCGGCGCGACCGACGCCGTGTGCGTCCCGCCGGGCAGGCGGGTGACGACCCGGAGCGCGAACCCCGACCGGACCTGGGCGGTCAGCTCCTGGTCGAGGGCTCGGACGTCGATGCCGTGGCCGGTGAGGGTGGCGAGGAGGGCGGCGTCGCCCGGCACGCCGCTGCTCGTGCCCCGCAGGTCGAGGACGCCCCGCACCGAGCTGGTGTGGGCCAAGCCGAGCCAGGCCGTCCGACGCGCGGCGCCGAACCCGCGCAGCGGGCCCGCGGCGCCGCTCAGCTCGCGGCCGATCGCCGCCACCTGGTCGGGGCGGCGGAACGGCTTCGTGATGGTGATCGAGGCCGAGCCGTCCCGGGCCCGGGCCCAGGCCGACACCTTCCAGCCGGCGGCCCGCAGGTCGGCGAGGCGGACCGTCTGCTCGAGCGGCGCTCCCCCGGCTTGCGCGGTCTGGACCGCCTCGGCGTCGAGCGCGACCCGGACCGCGACCGCGCCCGACCCGTCGGCGTTCATCCGCACCTCGAGGGTGGCGTGGGCGCTGCACCCGGCGGCGACCAGCGCGAGGAGCGCGAGCAGGGCGATGCGGCGCCGTCGGGTGCGGGCGCCGCGCCGGGGGGGCGAGGCGACGGCGGCCACCAGCGCGGAGCCGGCCTTCGAGGTGGGGGTCGGGGCTAGCCCTCGGAGCCGGACCCGGCGAGCTCGACCGGCGGCGGCTCGACGCCTTCCACCGCTCGGAAGGAGACCTCCTCGCCGTCGGCGTCGACGAGGATCGTCTCGCCGGCGTGGAACTCCTTCCACAGGATCTTCTCCGAGAGCGGGTCCTCGACGAGCCGCTGGATGGCGCGACGGAGCGGCCGGGCGCCGAGCTGCGGGTCGTAGCCCTTCTTCGCCAGCAGCAACCTCGCCTCGGGGGTGAGCTCGAGCCCGAGGCCCTGGCCCTCGAGCTGCCCCTGGACCCGTCGGATCATGAGGGTGACGATCTCGCCGACCTCGTCGATCGACAGCTCGGCGAAGACGATGACCTCGTCGATGCGGTTGAGGAACTCAGGCCGGAAGTGGCGCTTCAGCTCCTCCATCACCTTGGCCTTCATCTTCTCGTAGCTGACCGCCTCGTCGGCGGGACCGAAGCCGATCGACGCCTTGCGCAGGTCGGCGGTCCCGAGGTTCGAGGTCATGATGATGACCGTGTTCTTGAAGTCGACCGTGCGCCCCTGGGCGTCGGTGAGGCGCCCGTCCTCGAGGATCTGGAGCAGGGTGTTGAACACGTCCGGGTGGGCCTTCTCGATCTCGTCGAAGAGGACGACCGAGAACGGCTTGCGCCGGACGGCCTCGGTGAGCTGCCCGCCCTCGTCGTACCCGACGTAGCCGGGCGGCGACCCGACGAGGCGCGACACGGTGTGCTTCTCCATGTACTCGCTCATGTCGAGCTGGATCAGCGCGCCCTCGTCGCCGAACAGGAACTCGGCGAGGGTCTTGGCGGTCTCGGTCTTGCCGACGCCCGAGGGCCCCAGGAAGATGAACGAGCCCGACGGGCGCTTCGGGTCCTTCAGCCCGGCGCGGGTGCGCCGGATCGCCTGGGACACGGCCTTCACCGCGCTGTCCTGGCCGACGATCCGCTTGTGCAGCTCGTCCTCCATGCGCAGGAGCTTGGCCGTCTCCTCCTCGGTGAGCTTGTAGACCGGGATGCCGGTCCACAGGGCCAGCACCTCGGCGATGGACTCCTCGCTGACCTCGTTGAACAGGTCGACGCCCTCGCGCTGGGCCTCGGACTCCTTGTCGCGGCGCTGCTCGAGCAGCTCCTTCTCGCGGTCGCGCAGCGACGCCGCCCGCTCGAACTGCTGGCCCTCGATCGCCTCCTCCTTGTCCTTGCGGACGGTGGCGATCTGGTCCTCGAGCTCCCGGAAGTCGGGCGGTGCCTGCATGCGACGGATGCGCAGCCGCGACCCGGCCTCGTCGATCAGGTCGATGGCCTTGTCGGGCAGGTGCCGGTCCGAGATGTACCGGTCGGCGAGGTTGGCGGCGGCGACCACGGCCTGGTCGGTGATCGTCACGCGGTGATGCGCCTCGTAGCGGTCGCGCAGGCCCTTCAGGATCTCGACGGTGTGCGCGACGGTGGGCTCCTCCACCTTGATGGGCTGGAACCGGCGCTCGAGCGCGGCGTCCTTCTCGAGGTGCTTGCGGTACTCGTCCAGCGTCGTGGCGCCGATGGTCTGCAGCTCACCGCGCGCAAGCATCGGCTTCAGGATGCTGGCGGCGTCGATCGCGCCCTCGGCGGCGCCGGCGCCGACGCGGGTGTGCAGCTCGTCGATGAACAGGATGATGTCGCCGCGGGTGCGGATCTCCTTCAGGATCTTCTTCAGGCGCTCCTCGAAGTCACCGCGGTAGCGGGACCCGGCGACGAGCGCGCCGAGGTCGAGGGTGTAGAGCTGCTTGCCCCGGAGCGTCTCGGGCACGTCACCCCCGACGATGTCGCTGGCGAGGCCCTCGACGATCGCGGTCTTGCCGACCCCGGGCTCGCCGATCAGCACCGGGTTGTTCTTCGTGCGGCGCGAGAGCACCTGCATGACCCGCTCGATCTCCTTCTCGCGCCCGATGACCGGGTCGAGCTTCTTCTCGCGGGCGAGCTGGGTGAGGTTGCGACCGAACTGGTCGAGCACCAGCGAGCCGGAGGGCTGCGATTCGCCGCTGGCGCCGCCTTGGCCTTGGCCCTCCTTGGCGCCGGCGTAGCCGGAAAGGAGCTGGATGACCTGCTGGCGGACGCGCGACAGGTCGGCGCCGAGCTTCACGAGGACCTGCGCGGCGACGCCTTCGCCCTCGCGGATGAGCCCCAGCAGGATGTGCTCGGTGCCGATGTAGTTGTGGCCGAGCTGCAGCGCCTCGCGCAGCGACAGCTCGAGGACCTTCTTGGCCCGAGGCGTGAACGGGATGTGGCCGGACGGGGCCTGGCCGCCGTGCCCGATGATCTCCTCGACCTGGGCCCGCACCGCCTCGAGCGAGATCCCGAGCGACTCGAGCGCCTTGGCCGCGACGCCCTCGCCCTCGTGGATGAGGCCCAGGAGGATGTGCTCGGTCCCGATGTAGTTGTGGTTGAGCAGGCGTGCTTCTTCCTGCGCCAGCACGACCACCCGCCGGGCCCGGTCGGTGAAGCGTTCGAACACTGTGCCTACCGTGTCTTGAGGGTCATGGTCCCCGTCCCGCGGCCGGGGCGGTGGGACCGGAGCCGCCCCGCTGCACTCAGTCTACCTGTCAGGGTCCGCACGGCTTCTGCGCTAAGCGCAGCCCGTGGGAGATGTCTCGGCGCTTTCTGCGGCGCGCGTGAGGGTTGTCAAGGGCTCGGGACCCGGAAATGTTCCCCGGGCTTGGTGGACCCCGCCGGCCCTGCGTAGTTTGGGCCGATGGTCACGGGCCTGGCGGAGACCCTCCGGCTCCGGCCGTTGGCCGGTGACCTCGAGCGGGTCGAGGCCGGCCTGGCCGCCGCCGTCCGGCACCCCGACCGGTTCCTCGGCGACGTCGCCGCCCACCTGGTGCAGGCGGGGGGGAAGCGCATTCGCCCCACTTTGACCCTCTGCGCGGCGTACGCGGCGGGGGGCGGCGACGGGCCCGCCGACGACGACGCCGTGACCGGCGCGGTGGCGGTCGAGCTCGTGCACCTCGGGTCGCTCTACCACGACGACGTGATCGACGAGGCCGAGACCCGGCGCGGGGTCCCGTCGGTGAACGCGCGCTGGTCGAACATCGTGGCCATCCTCGCCGGCGACTACCTGCTCGCCCGGGCGTCGGGCCTGGCCGCCTCGCTCGGCGCGCCGGTGGCGGCGCTGCTCGCCGCGACCATCGGCGAGCTCTGCCGAGGCCAGGTCCTCGAGCTGCAGCACCTCTTCGACGTGACGCGCACCGAGGAGGACTACGCCAGCGCGATCGAGGGCAAGACGGCGACGCTGTTCGGGACCGCGTGTCGCATCGGCGGGATGGTGAGCCACGCCGACGAGCCGACGCTCGACGCGCTCACCCGGTTCGGCACCCACCTCGGTCTCGGCTACCAGATCGTCGACGACTGCCTCGACCTCACCGGCACCGACGCCGCGCTCGGCAAGCCCGCGGGCCAGGACCTGCTCGAGGGGATCTACACGCTCCCCGTGATCTACGCGCTCGCCGAAGACCCCGGGCTCGGGCCGCGGCTTGGGGGCCCGATCGACGAGGCGCGCGTGGCCGAGGTGCGCAGCCGCGCCAGCGCCAACGGCGCGGTCGAGGCCGCGCTGGCGGTGGCCCGTGACCACGCCACGAAGGCGGGGGAGGCGCTCGCGGGCGCCGACACCCTCGAGGCGGGGGTGTGCGAGTCGCTGCGCCGCCTGGTCGAGGGCCTCGTCACCCGCCAGAGCTGAGCGTCAGGCCGCCGCAGCCCGGAGCTCGGCCTCGGCGAGGAAAGCGTGCACGGCCCGGTTGAACGCGTTCGGCGCCTCGACCATCAGCGCGTGGCCGGCGCCGCGCAGCTCCTCGAGCCGAGCGTTCGGGAGGAGCTCGGCGAGCTCCTCGGCGTCGCCGACCGGGGTGAGGAGGTCCTGGGACCCGGTGATGACGAGCGCGGGCGCCGACACCACGGCGAGCTCGAACCGCAGCTCGTCGGCGGCATCGAGGATGGCCGCGACCTGGGCGGCGAAGTTCTCGGGCTGGGCCTGCAGGAGGATGCGGGCCATGAGGTTCAGCCACACGCCGAAGCGACGGTGCAGGCGGGGCCCGATCAGCCACCGCAGCCCGTCGCCGCCGAGCGCCCCCATCCCGCCCGCGAGGACGTCGTCGGCCCACTCCTGGAGCAGCTCGCGCCGCCACTCGTGGTGGCGGCAGGCAGTGCAGGCGAGCACGAGCGAGCGCACCCGCTCGGGATGGCGCACGGCGAGGATCTGGGCGAGCACGCCGCCCATCGAGGCGCCGATGACGTGGGCGTCCTCGACGTCCTCGGCGTCGAGGACGGCGACGGCGTCGTCGGCCATCTGCTCGAGCGAGTAGGGCCGCGGCGCGTCGGCGGTCCCGCCCACGCCGCGGTTGTCGACGCCGAGGAGCCGGTAGCTGCGACCGAGGTTGATGCGCTGGAGCGCCCAGCCCCGGGCGTCGACGCCGAGGCCCTGGAGGAGCAGCACCGCGGGCCGGTCGCGCCGGCCGCCGGCGCCGTAGGCGATCCAGGTGCCGTCCCCGGCGAGGGCGGTGCTCACGGGCCCTCGTCGAGGAGCGCGGCCACGGCGTCGTGGACGGCCTCGGCCAGCTCGGCCGCGGCCAGCTGGTCGCCGGCCCGGGTGCCGGGGGGCGGCCCGAGCGGGGCGCCGACGCGGACCCGCCACGGGCGGCCCGGCCACGCCTGCGGGAAGCCGGGGCGCACGGCGACGGGCAGGACGGGGAAGCCGAGGGTGGCGACGAGGAGGGCGCGAGGCGGCTCGCCGAGCCCGGGCCGCAGCCACGTCGGCCCGAGGGGCGCGGCGGCGAGGTGGCCGGCTCGGAGCATGGCGGCGACGTCGTCGGCCCGGTAGCCGATGGCGCCGAGGGTGCGGATGGCGTCCCCGATCACCGGCAGCTCGGGCGCGCCCACGACCCGGGTCCGGCGCCCGGCCGCGGCCCGGACGGCGCGGACGACGGCGAGGGGCTCGAGGATCCCGAGGCCTCGGTTGGCGACGAGCAGCGCCGGCCCCCGGTCGGGGACCCGCTCGCCGTGCTCGACCACGACCGGGAGCGGGAACAGCGGGGCGACGAGGTCCATGAGGTGCGGGTCGCCGCCGAACTCGTCGACCGCGTACCGGCCGGCGAGCCGGCGGCGCAGCGCGTCGGGCAGCGATTCGGTGGCGAGCACCCGGTCGGTGTCGAGGCCGTAGTTCGCGGCGCTCACGCCACCACCGCTTGGCGGGCCGGCTCCAGCCGGGTGACCGTCGCCCACGTGAAGAGGTCGGCGAGGACGTCCTGGGTGGGCCGCAGCGCGCCGAGGCCGAGCTCGGCGACGCCGCGGGCGCCGTCGGCGATGCGGCCCCGGCGGAGCAGCTCCAGGACGTGCGGGGGGATCGGCGCGCCGGCGAACTCGGCGACGCGGGCGGCGACCCGCCACCCCGAGCCGAGCACCGGCACCGGGACCCGGCCGCCCCGACGGACCGCCTGCCACGGGCTGGCGGCGCCCGGGCCGACGACGTTGTGCGGGCCCTCGACGTCGCGCACGACCGCCTCGACCATCGCGCGCGCGGCGTCGTCCTGGTGGAGGAGGGCGAACGGCGGGTCGCTGAGCGCCGGGACGGGCACGGCGGGGAGCCGCAGCACCCGGGCGAGCGGGCTCGGCGCGTGGGAACCGGCCACCACGGCGCAGCGCACGGCGCCGAACCGGACGTCGTGCCGACGGCCGATGCCGGCGGCGAGCTGCTCGACCTCGAGGCACAGGCGCCCGTACGGCGTGGTCGGGGCGAGGGGCGCCCCCTCGTCGGGGACGAGCGGGTGACCGCGGCCTCGGCCGTAGACCTCGAGGCCGCTCCGCACCACGATCCGCTCGAGGCGCCCGGCCCGGACCGCGGCGCCGAGCGCGTGCACGGTGCAGGCCTCGGTGCTGGCGGCCGCCTCCCCCGCGCCCATGCGGGCGTCCGGCTCGTAGACGCCCGCGTGGGCGACGACGTCGGGGGCGAACTCGGTGACGAAGGCGACGGTCCGGTCCCGATCGCGGGGGTCGATGCGCCGGAACGTGGCGGCGCCGAGGCGGCGGCGCGGGGGCATGAAGTCGAAGCCCGCCACCTCCTCGACGTCGTCGCGCGCCTCGAGGAGCTGGGTCACGCGGGTCCCCATCACGCCACCCATGCCGGTCACGAGCACGCGCATCAGCCGCTCCCCCCTTCTCCGCCAGTCTCGCCCGCCTCGGGCCGCAGCTGGGGGAACAGGATGACCTCCCGGATCGTCGACACGCCCGCGACCAGCATGACGAGCCGGTCGACGCCGACGCCGAGCCCGCCGCAGGGCGGGAGCCCGTACTCGAGGGCCCGGATGTAGTCCTCGTCGACCCCGTGGGCCTCGTCGTCGCCGGCTGCGGCCAGCCGGGCCTGGGCCTCGAAGCGCTGGCGCTGGTCGACGGGGTCGTTGAGCTCGCTGAAGGCGTTGGCGATCTCCCGACCGAGCGCGACGACCTCGAAGCGCTCGACGAGGTCCGGGTCGTCGGGGCGGGCCCGGGCGAGCGGCGAGACCTCGCGCGGGTAGTCGGTGACGAACACCGGTCCGACGAGGCGAGGCTCGACCGTCTTCTCGTAGAGCTCCAGCACGAGCTTGCCCGGTCCCCACCCGGGCTGGCGGGGCACCTCGAGGCGGTCGCAGATCGCGGCCAGCTCGTCGGCCGGCATCGACGGGTGCACGTCGACGCCGGCGTGCTCGCGTATCAGGTCGAGCATGGGGCGGCGGGGCCACGGCGGGGCCAGGTCGAGCCGCTCGTCGCCGACGGTGACCGTGGTCGAGCCGGTGGCGGCGAGGGCGCACGCGGCGACGAGGTCCTCGGTCAGCGTCGCCATGTCGCGGTAGTCGGCGTACGCCTGGTACAGCTCGAGCATCGTGAACTCGGGGTTGTAGCGGGTCCCCAGGCCCTCGTTCCGAAAGACGCGCCCGATCTCGAAGACCCGCTCGTAGCCGCCGACGAGGAGCCGCTTGAGGTGCAGCTCCAGGGCGACGCGCAGCGTCAGCGGCAGGTCGAGGGCGTTGTGGTAGGTCGTGAACGGTCTCGCTGTCGCGCCACCGGCCTGGGTCTGCAGGACCGGGGTCTCCACCTCCAGGAAGCCGAGCGCGGTGAGGAACTCGCGGATCGTGGCGATGACCGAGAAGCGGATGGCGAAGATCCGCCGGGCCTCGTCGTTCGCGATGAGGTCGACGTATCGCATCCGAAAGCGGGCGTCGACGTCGCTCAGGCCGTGCCACTTCGACGGCAGCGGCCGCAGCGCCTTGGCGAGCAGCTCGAACCGGCGCACCTTCACCGACAGCTCGCCGCGCCTGGTGCGCAGGACCAGACCCTCGGCGCCGACCCAGTCGCCGAGGTCCAGGGCGCCGAAGCCGGCGTGGGCGGCGGCGCCGAGCTCGCCCTCGGAGACGAAGAGCTGGATCGTGCCCGTGCCGTCGCGCAGCGTCGCGAACGTGAGCTTGCCCTGGCGGCGGATCAGCAGCAGTCGCCCGGCGACCCGGACGACGTCGTCGGTCTCGCCGCCCGGCTCCAGGTCGTCCCAGTGCTCGTGGAGCTCGGCGGCGGTGTGGGTCCGGTCGAAGCGCACCGGGTAGGGGTCGACGCCCTCGGCGCGCAGCGCCTCGAGCTTGCCGAGCCGCCGGCGGCGCTCGTCCCCGACGTGGTCGTCGCCCGCCGGCGGCTCGTCGCGCGGCTGGCTCATCGGTTGCGCTCGAAGACGATCCGCAGTCCCTGGAGGGTGAGCCACGGCTCGTAGTGCTGGATGGTCCGGGAGTGCTCGATGATCGGGTCGGCGAGGCCGCCGGTGGCGACCACCGTGCACTCGCCGAGCTCGGCCTCGAAGCGGTCGACGAGGGCGTCGACCTGGCCGCTGAAGCCGTAGACGCAGCCGGACTGGATCGACTCGACGGTGGACTTGCCGATCACGTGACGGGGCGCGACGAGCTCGACCCGGCGGAGAGCGGCGGCGCGAGCGAAGAGGGCGTCCATCGAGATCTCGATGCCGGGGAAGATGGCGCCACCGAGGTACTCCCCGTGCTCGCTCACCGCCTCGATGGTGTTCGCGGTTCCGAAGTCGACGACGATCGACGGACCGCCGTAGAGGTCGTAGGCGGCGACGGCGTTGGCGATGCGATCGGGGCCGACCTCCTTCGGGTTGTCGTAGAGGATCGGCATCCCGGTGCGGACGCCCGGTTCGAGAACGAGGGCCGGGAAGCCGAAGTAGCGGGCGGTCATGGCGCGGAGCTCGGCGGTGACGCTGGGGACTCCCGAGGAGATCGCGACCCCGTCGATCGAGCCCCCCTCGAGTCCGGGGCCGCGAGCGCCGCGCGGGCCGGGCTCGGTCTGCAGGCTGAAGCCGTGGAAGCCGAGGAACTGCTGGACCATGAGGGCGAGCTCGTCGGCCGTGCGCTCGACGACCGTGCCGATGCGCCAGTGGTCGGTGAGCTCGTTGCCCTTGAAGAGCCCGATGACGGTCTGGGTGTTGCCGGCGTCGATGGTGAGGAGCATCAGGGGCTCGGTGTCGGCTCGAGGTCGAGCGCGAGGTCGAGCGCCGGTGCCGACTGGGTGATCGCGCTGGTGGAGATGAGGTCGGCCCCGGCCCCGGCGTAGGCCGCGACGTCGTCGAGCGTCACGCCGCCCGACACCTCGACCGGCGTGTCGGGGCGGGAGCTCCCCCGCACCACCGCGACGCACTCGGCCACCTCGGCGGGGCTGAGGTTGTCGAGCATGACGAGGTCGGCGCCCGCCTGCACGGCGTCCCGGACCTGCTCGGCGCGGTCGCACTCGACCTCGACGCCGCGGCCGGGCCATTGGGCCCGGGCCCGGGCCACCGCCTCGCCGATCCCGAGCCCGACGAGGTGGTTGTCCTTGACGAGGACGAGGTCCGAGAGCGAGCCCCGGTGGTTGAGGCCGCCACCGGCGCGCACGGCCGCCTTCTCGAGGGCCCGCAGGCCCGGGAGGGTCTTGCGGGTGTCCCAGACCCGGGCGCGCGTCCCGGCGGCGACCGCGAACCGGCGGGTGAGCGTGGCCACGCCCGAGAGGTGGCACAGGAAGTTCAGGGCCGTGCGCTCGCCGGTGAGGACGCTCGGCAGCGGGCCGTCGACGGTGGCGACGGTCGTCCCCGGCTCGAGGTCGGCGCCGTCGCAGCGGCGCCAGGCCACGGTCACGTCGGGGTCGAGCTGGGCCCAGGTCTCGGTCGCGCAGGCCTGGCCCGCGAGCACGCCCGGCGCGCGCGCCACGACGCTGCCCCGCGCGTGGGCGTCGGCCGGCACCAGGGCTGCGGTCAGGTCGCCGAGCGGCCCCAGGTCCTCGGCGATCGCCCGCGCGACGGCGTCGCGCACCTCGTGCCGCGGCGGGTCGAGCGCGCTCATCGGGTCGGAGCCGGCTCGGGTAGGTGTACGAAGCTTGGGTCAGGGTCGGCGCCGAACACGAACCGGCCGAGGAAGGCGGCGTCGGGGTCCGGGAAGTCGAGCCGGGTGTGCGTGCCGCGCGACTCCTCGCGGGCCTGCGCCGCCTCGACGAGGGCGAGGCTGACCGTGCGCAGGTTCGCGACCTCGCGGTCCGCGGGCGCCATCGCCTCCAGCGCGGTCCGGGCTCGCTCCAAGCTGGCGGCGTCGCGCACCACGCCGGCCTCGCGGGTCATCACCCGCTGGAGCGCGGCGCGCCCGGCGCCCGCCGGCGACGGCGTGGGCGCGGCTGGGGTCCGAGGCGTCGGAGGCTCGACGCCGCGCAGCACGCCGGTGTCGTCGGCGTGGTCCTTGCCGGCGAGGATGGCGTCCACGCAGCGGGTGCCGAAGACGAGCCCGTCGAGCAGCGAGTTCGACGCCAGGCGGTTCGCGCCGTGCACCCCCGAGCAGGCCACCTCGCCGCAGGCCCAGAGACGGGGCAGCGTGGTCGCCCCGTCCAGGTCGGTGCATACCCCACCCGAGAGGTAGTGGGCGGCGGGGGCCACGGGCAGCCAGTCGGTGGCGGGGTCGAGGCCGACGGCGGCGCTGGCGCGCGCCACGGTCGGGAACCGCGTCGAGACGTTCGGGATGGCGGTGGCGTCGAGCCACAGGTGCGGCAGGTCCGCCTCGTTCAGGCGGCGGGTGATGGCGCGCGCCACGACGTCTCGAGGCGCGAGGTCGGCGCGCGGATCCTCGCTGGCCATGAAGGCCTGGCCCCGCTCGTCGCGCAGCACCGCGCCCTCGCCGCGCATGGCCTCGGAGAGCAACGGCCGCGGCATCGACGGGTGGTCGAGCGCGGTGGGATGGAACTGCATGAACTCGACGTCGGCGACCGCGACCGCGGATCGCAGGGCCATCGCGATGCCGTCCCCGGTCGACAGGAGCGGGTTGGTCGTGACCGCGAAGCACTGGCCGGCACCGCCCGTGGCCAGCACGGTGTGACGGGCGCGCACCTCGTGCTCGACGCCGTCGGGGTCGGTGGCGCGCACGCCCGCGGCGCGGCCGTCGGCGACGAGCAGGTCGAGCGCGAACCAGCGCTCGAGGACCGTCGCCGAGACCTGGCCGAGGGCGGTGACGAGCGCCCGCTCGATCTCGGCGCCGGTGGCGTCGCCGCCGGCGTGCACGACCCTGGCGACCGAGTGGCCGCCCTCGCGGGTGTAGGCGAGGTGGCGGCTCGAGGCCCGGTCGAACTCGGCGCCGAGCCTCATGAGCTCGCGGACCCGCGTCGGGCCCTCGGTGACGAGGACCCGCACGGCGTCGACGTCGCAGAGGCCGGCGCCGGCCGAGATCGTGTCCGAGAGGTGCAGCGCCGGGGAGTCGACGTCGTCCTCGAGGGCGGCCGCGACGCCGCCCTGCGCGTACTGGGTCGCCGACGACGCCAGCGCCGCCTTCGTGAGGACGGTGACGACGCAGCCGCCGCGTGCGGCGCGGATCGCCGCCGAGAGGCCGGCGACGCCGCTGCCGAGGACGAGGAGGTCGACCTCGGGCCGGGTGGGCATGACGGGCGAGCCTACGACGCTCGTTCGCCGCCCTCCCCGTCGATGGCGGCGAGCGTCGGCGCGACGATGCGGTTGCGTTCGTCGACGTGGACGACCGTCGGCTCGTAGCCCTCCAGCTCGGCCTGGTCGTAGGTGGCGTAGCTGATCACGATGACCCGGTCACCGGTGTGCACGAGGCGGGCCGCGGCGCCGTTGAGGACCACGGCGCCGGGGCCGCCACGGATCGCGTAGGTCTCGAACCGGGCGCCGTTGTCGAGGTCGAGGACGTGCACCTGCTCGTGCTCGAGGATGTCGGCCGCCTCCATCAGCGCGGCGTCAAGCGTGATCGACCCGACGTAGTTGAGGTCGGCGCCGGTCACCGTGGCGCGGTGGATCTTCGACTTCATCATGGTGCGCTGCATCAGGCGCGCTGCTCCTCTGCGACGGCGCCGAGGTCGATGTCGACCGAGGCGCCCGTCGCCGTCATCCGCACGTTGTCGATGAGGTGGGTGGCGCCGACGTACGCCGCCACCGCCAGCACGAGCTCGCCCTCGACCCGGGGCGCCGGCTCGATCGTCTGGGCGTCGACGAGCTCGGCGTAGTCGAGTCGCACGCCGGGCTCGGCCGCGATCGTGGCTGCAGCCGCATCGCGGATCGCGGCCGCGTCACGCACGCCGTCCCCCGCCGCGTCCGCCGCCGCGCGCAGCGCCCGGTGCAGGACGGTGGCGGCGCGCCGCTCGTTGTCGTCGAGGTAGGCGTTGCGACTCGACAGGGCGAGCCCGTCGGCGGCGCGGACCAGCGGACACCCGACGACGGTGACGGCCAGGTTCAGGTCGGCGACGAGCCGGCGGACGACCGCCAGCTGCTGGGCGTCCTTCCGGCCGAAGTACGCGCGGCAGGGCCCGACGATCGAGAACAGCTTCGCGACGACGGTGGCGACGCCGTCGAAGTGCGACGGGCGACTACGCCCGCAGAGCCGGGCGGTGAGCCCGTCGACGTGCACCGTCGTGCGGGCGCCGTTCGGGTACATGGCGACGACGGTGGGCACGAAGAGCACGTCGACACCCTCGGCCGCGGCCACGGCGGTGTCGGTCTCGAGGTCACGTGGGTAGGCCTCGAGGTCCTCGCCCGGCCCGAACTGGGTGGGGTTCACGAAGAGGCTGACGACGACGAGGTCGGCGTCGGCGCGGGCGGCGCGCATGAGCGACCGGTGGCCGGCGTGAAAGCCGCCCATGGTCGGGACGAGGGCGACGCCGCGACCGGCGGCTCGGGCGTCGGCGCAGCAGCGGCGGACGTCGTCGACGTCCGTGAGCGTGATCACGCGAGAACCTCGCGGAGCGGCGGCTCGTCGCGGCCCGCCAGTCGGAGGGCAGCGTCGGCGAGGGCGCGGTAGGCGCGCTGCTCGTCCGCTCCGATCGCGTCCAGGTGGCGCCCGACGGTCTCGACGTCGCCGCGCGACACCGGTCCCGTCAGCGCGGCGGCGGGACCCTCGGCCCAGGCGTGGTCGACGCTCCGCCGCACGAGGGGCTCGAAGGCGGCGAAGGGCACGCCGGCCCGCGCTGCGAGCCGCTCGACCTGCCCGAGCAGCGCGACGAGGTGGTTCGAGGCGACCGCGGCGGCGGCGTGATAGGCAGCCCGTCGATCGTCGCCGATCGGGAAGGGCCGCAGCCCGAGCTCGAGCGCCAGGTGCCGCACCGCGGGCGGTCCGGCCACGGCCGCCCACGCGCCGGCGAGGGCGTCGCCCGGGCCGGTCAGGGTCTGGAGCGGGTGCAACGCCCCGAGCGCGACGTCGGGCCGGACGGCGGCGATCGGGGACAGCGCGTCGACGCCGACGGCACCCGCGAGGTGGACGACGAGGCCGGCGGGCGCGAGCCCGGGCGCCAGCTCCGCCGCCGCGTCGGCGATGGCGGCGTCGGGCGTGGCGACGATGACGACACCGGCCTCACGGCCGGCGGCGCCCACCGCGGTGGCGCGGGCGCCGAGGCGGCGGGCCACCTGGCGCGCCGACGACGACCCGGGCCGGCCGGCGACGGCCACGCAGCGGTACCCGGCCGCGAGCAGGCCCGCGGCGACCGCGGTGCCGGCCCGACCGGGCCCGACGAGGGCGAACCCGCGCCGTCTGGTCTCGTGCATCGGACCTCTCGATCCAGCCCCCAGGCGGGGTGCCGGTCGATTCAGGACTCCCCCAAGACTAGATCGGTGCGCCGGACCCCCGGCCAGCCGCCCGGGGGGGCCGCCCCGGCCGCGGCCGGGTCGAGGTCCCGGAGGGGGGCGAGCACGAAGCCGCGTTCGTGGAGGCGGGGGTGAGGGACCTCGAGGTCGGGCTCGTCGACGTGCTCGGCGCCGACGAGCAGCACGTCGACGTCGAGGGTGCGCGGGCCGAAGCGCTCGGCCCGCCGGCGGCGGGCGCGCCGCTCGAGCGCTTGGGCGAGCTCGAGCAGCGCCCGGGGGCCGAGCTGCGTGTCGAGCGCGACGACCGCGTTGAGGTAGTCGGGCTGCGGCGGGCCGCCGACCGGGGCGGTCTCGTAGACCGGCGACACGGCGGCGACGGTCACGCCGGGTGCGTCGCCGAGGCCGCGCACGGCGGCGCGCAGGTGCCCGAGCCGGTCACCGAGGTTCGACCCGATCCCGACGTACGCGCGCCGGACCGTCACCGCTCGATGCGGACGGCCACGTGCTCGACCATGGCCCGGACCGGCGGCTGCAGCTTCCGGACGGTCACCGCCACGGCCAGGACCCGCTCGTCGACGCGGCACACCTCGGCGATGCGGGTGGCCAGGCGCTCGAGGAGCTGGTACCGCTCGGACCGGACGACGCGGCTGACCGCTTCCGCGACCGCCGAGTAGTCGACCGTGTGCTCGAGGGCGTCGGTCTCACCGGCTTGTGACACGTCGACGCTGAGCTCGACGTCCACCTCGAACGGCTGGGGCCGGGTCTGCTCTTCGGACAGCACCCCGTGCACGCCCAGCTCTCGCAACCCGGCAATCACGATCCGGTCCATCGCTCAGGTGGGGCGCGCCCCGGCGCCGGCGAGACCCTCGTCCATGGTGGCGGCCACCACCTCGCGTCCCGGGGCGCCGAGCTGACGGCCGGTGAGCTTCTCGATGAGCACGATGGCGTGCGAGCCGTCTCGCACCACGCCGGCGAAGAGGAGGTAGCCGGCGAGCACGCCCAGCAGTCGCTCCCCGAACTCCTCGTGGTGGATGAGCACCCGCTCGGCCGGGTCGTCGAGCCACTTCTTCAGGGTCGTGTAGATCACCGGGAGCCGGGCCGGCCACTCGTCGTGGCGGCCGAGGGGCAGGTGCTCGTAGGCGATGGCGGCCTCGTCGTAGGCGTGGAGGTTGTGGGGCGACTCGAGCAAGGAGAGCACGTGCGTGAACCCGTTGCCGGCCAGCCAGATCAGCTCCTCCTGCCGCCGAACCTTCCGGTGGTTGCGGGCGAAGCCGCCGGGCCGCTCCGAGGCCGCCAGCCGGTCCTTGATGACCCACGTGAACCCGCGGGGCTCGAGGCCCTGCGCCCAGCGCCCGCGCACTACGCCGCCTCGCGCAGCGCGTCGAGGAGCGCCACCGCCTGCGCCGCCGGTCGCACCGCGTGGACCCGCACCACCCGGGCTCCGTGGCCGAGCGCCCAGACCACGGTGGCGAGGGTGGCGTCGTCTCGCTCCTCGGGGGGCGGCTCGGCGCCGGTGGCGTCCCGCAGCAGCGCCCCGAGGAACCGCTTCCGTGACGGCCCAACGACCACGGGGACGGCCACGCGGTCGTGCAGCTCGTCGAGGCGGGCGAGGAGGGTCAGGTTGTGGGCTGCGGTCTTGCCGAACCCGATGCCGGGGTCAGCCGCCAGCGCGGCGTCGGGGATGCCCGCCGAGCGCGCGGCTTCGAGCCGGTCGAGGAGGAAGTCGCCGACCTCGACGACGACGTCGTCGTACCGGGGGTCGTCCTGCATGGTGCGAGGTTCGCCGAGCATGTGCATGACGACGAACCCGGCGCCCCGGTCCGCGATGACCTCGAGCATGGCGGGGTGCTGGCGCCCGGCCGACACGTCGTTGACGATGACCGCGCCGGCGTCGAGGGCCGCGGCGGCGACGGTCGCCTTCGTGGTGTCGACGCTGACAGGGACGCCGGCATCGGCGGCGAGGCGCTCGATGACCGGGAGGACCCGTCGGCGCTCCTCGTGCTCGTCGACCGGGCTGGCGCCCGGGCGGGTCGACTCGCCGCCCACGTCCAGCAGGGTGGCGCCGGCCGAGGCGAGCGCGTGACCGTGCGCGACAGCGGCTTCGACGTCGAGGTAGCGGCCGCCGTCCGAGAACGAGTCGGGGGTGACATTGACGATTCCCATCACCGCCGGGCGCTCTCCGCACACGCTCACCCAGGCGAACACCGGGCGGATCGTACCGGCGCCGGTGCGGCACCGCGCCGGGACCGGCACGCGCCCGCCGCGGTCACGCCTCGCGGCGAGGCAGGGACCTCGACGCCCTCGTGGCCGGCCTCGGCGCGACCGCAGCACCTCGGCCCGCCCGCGTCGCGGCATCGTGTGGCTGCCCGTCGCGTCCGGACGCCGCCACCGAGGCCCCCGTGGCGTCAGAGGCGGTTGGCCTGAGCGGTGATGAGGCTCATCGCCTCGGCGCGGGTCGCCGCGTTCGTCTTGAACAGGCCCCGCACGGCCGACGTGACCGTCAGCGCGCCCGCCTTCTTCACCCCACGCATCGACATGCAGAGGTGCTCGGCCTCCATCATCACCAGCACGCCCTCGGGCTGGAGGGCCTCGACGAGCGCGTCGGCGATCTGGGTGGTGAGGCGCTCCTGAACCTGGGGACGCCGGGCGAAGCCCTCGACGAGCCGCGCGATCTTCGAGAGGCCGGTGATGCGGCCGTCCGGCCCGGGGATGTAGGCGACGTGGGCGTGCCCGGCGAAGGGGATGAGGTGGTGCTCACAGACGCCGTAGAGCGGGATGCCGCGGACGAGCACCATCTCGTCGTGGTCGGCCTCGAAGGTGACGGTCAGGTGCGAGGCCGGGTCCTCGTGCAGGCCCCGGAAGATCTCGGCGTACATGCGCGCCACCCGCTCCGGGGTGCGCAGCAGCCCGTCGCGATCCGGGTCCTCGCCGATGGCCTCGAGGATCTCCCGCACCGCCTTCTCGATTCGCCCGAGGTCGATCTGGGCGTCGTTGTTGCCGACGTCGCTCATCGGGGGACCCGTCCTGGAGCGGAATCGCTCGCGGCGACCGCACTCGGGCGTCCGAGCCCGGCGCCCGCGTAGGGCTCGACCGACGCAAAGATCTGGCTGACGCGCTCCACGTCGACGGTCTCGCGCTCGACGAGCTCCGCGGCGAGCTGGTCGAGCACGGCCCGGTTCGTGTCGATGATCTGGCGGGCGACGTCCCGCGCGTGCTCGATGAGTCGCCGCACCTCCTGATCGATCCGGGCCGCCACCGCGTCCGAGTAGTCGGGGGTGGTCGCGAGATCGCGCCCGAGGAACACTTCCCCGCGCGGCTGCCCGAGGCGTAGCGGCCCCAGTTCGTCGCTCATGCCGTACTCGGTGACCATCTGGCGGGCGATCGTCGTGGCCCGGTCGATGTCGTTCTGGGCGCCGGTGGTGGGGTCCGCGAACACGACCTCTTCGGCGGTGCGGCCGCCGAGGAGCATCGCCAACTCATCGACGAGCTCAGCGCGAGTCACGAGGAACTTGTCCTCCGTCGGCAGCGTCAGCGTGAACCCGAGCGAACGGCCGCGCGGGATGATCGACACCTTGTGCACCGGGTCCGTGTTCGGCAGCGCGTGGGCGACGAGGGCGTGCCCGCCCTCGTGGTAGGCGATGATGCGCCGCTCCCGGTCCGAGATCACGCGGCTGCGCCGCTCCGGGCCGGCCATGACGCGCTCGGTCGCCTCCTCCAGCTGCGGCAGCCCGATGCACGGCACCCCGTGCCGGGCGGCCAGGAGCGCGGCCTCGTTCACCAGGTTGGCGAGGTCGGCGCCGGTGAAGCCGGGCGTCCGCCGGGCGATGACGTCGAGCTCGACGCCGGCGGCGATGGGCTTCTCGGCCGCGTGCACGGCGAGGATGGCCTTGCGGCCCGCCAGGTCCGGCCGGTCGACGACGACCTGGCGGTCGAACCGCCCTGGTCGCAGCAGGGCCGGGTCGAGGATGTCGGGGCGGTTCGTCGACGCCAGCAGGATCACCCCGGCCCGCTGGTCGAAGCCGTCCATCTCCACCAGCAGCTGGTTCAGGGTCTGCTCGCGCTCGTCGTGACCGCCGCCGACCCCGGCCCCGCGGTGGCGGCCGACGGCGTCGATCTCGTCGACGAACACGATCGCCGGGGCCGCGGCCTTCGCTTGGTCGAACAGGCTGCGGACCCGTGACGCGCCGACGCCGACGAACATCTCCACGAAGTCGGAGCCGCTGATCGAGAAGAACGGCACGCCCGCCTCGCCAGCGACGGCGCGCGCGAGCAGGGTCTTGCCGGTGCCGGGCGGACCGTACAGCAGTACCCCCTTCGGGATCTTGGCCCCCATCTCGCGGAATCGGGCCGGATCCTCGAGGAACTCCTCGATCTCACGCAGCTCGGCGACCGCCTCGTCGAGGCCGGCGACGTCGGCGAAGGTGACCGCGGGCTGGTCCTTCGCCAGCCCCTTGGGCTTCGCCTTGCCGAAGGCGGTGACCCCTCTCGTTCCTTGCGCCTGGTGGAGGAGGAAGGCGACGAGGCCGAGCACGAGCAGGAACGGCAGCACGTTGAGGGCGAGTCCCAGCCACGGGTTCTGCCGCTGGGTGTCGACGTGGAAGCGACCGACGTGCGCCGCGACGATCTGGCCCGTGAGCGTCCCGGTGTACCCGGCCGGGAAGTGCACGGAGAAGCTCGTGCCGTCCGCCAGCGTCCCGTGCAGGACGTGGTCCTGGTCGAGGAGCGTCACCTGCCGGACCGCGCCGGCGGTCAGCCGGCCGCGGAACTGGGTGAGGGACAGGTCGGTCCGAGCCGTCCCCGAGCTCAGGTAGCGGAAGGCGAGGAAGCCGACGACCGCGGCGAGGACGATCCAGACCGGGAGGGTGCGACGAAGCTTGGCCAGAGCCCGCCAGGCTACGTCGGGTCGGGCCCCAGGTACTGATGGACTTGGGGGATGTTGCGGTACCGCTCGCGGACGTCGAGCCCGTAGCCGACGACGAAGGCGGGCGGGATCCGGAAGCCCACGTAGCGCAGGTTGAGCTCCGACTTCTGGAGCCCCTCCTTGACGAGCAGCGCGCAGACCTCCAAGGAGCGCGGCCCCCGGGCGGCCAGGTTCTTGCGGAGGTACTGCAGCGTGAGGCCCGAGTCCACGATGTCCTCGACGATGAGGACGTCCCGCCCGGTCAGGTCCAGGTCGAGGTCCTTGATGATGCGGACCACCCCGCTCGTCCGCGTCGCGGACCCGTACGACGAGACGGCCATGAAGTCGAACTCGACTGGGAGCTCGATGGCGCGGGCCAGGTCGCTCATGAACATGCACGCGCCCTTGAGGACGCCGACGAGCAGCGGCGCCCGCGACGCGTAGTCGGCGGTGACCTCCTTGCCGAGCTCGGCGATCCGCCGGTGCAGGTCGTCCTCGCTGACCACGACCGGCCCGAGGTGGCGGTCGGCGACGCCGCTGCGCGGATCCGCGAAGACCCGGTCCGCCCCCCCGTCGGGGCCCGCGTCGCTCACCCGCTGACGGTACCGCGGTCGACGCAGAGTTGACCCTGACGCCGCTCGACTCGTCGCCCCCCGGCCACCTCGGTGGCCCGGCACTCCCCGGCGGCGACGGCGAGCACCCGCTCCACCTCGGCGAGCGACGGCGGCGGCGGTCCGAGCCACCGCCGGACGGCACGCCGGGCCAGGACCCGGGGCAGCCGGCCCAGCGCGGCCGCGGCGACGGACCCGTCGGCGGGCCAGGCCGCGTCGGCGAGCTCGTCGAGGTACTCGGATTCCGCGCGCAGCACCTCGGCCTGGCGGGCGAGGACCGGCACCAGGTCCCGCCGGGCGCCGTCACTCAGCAGCGGCAGCACCTCGTGGCGGATCCAGTTGCGCCGGACCGCCCGATCGTCGTTCGTGGGGTCGCGGACCGGCACCAGGCCGAGCGCCGCGCACACCGCCTCGGTATCGGCCCGGCGCACGCCCAGCAGGGGGCGGACCAGCACGCCGCGGCGGGCGGGCATCGCGCCGAGCCCGGCCGCGGCGCTGCCCCGGAGCAGGTTCAGCAGCACGGTCTCGGCCTGGTCGTCGGCGGTGTGGCCGACGAGCGTGACCGCCGCCCCTCGCTGCCGCCGGACCCGCTCGAGGGCGGCGTAGCGGGCGTCGCGCGCTCGGGCCTCGAGGTTCGCGCCGGCGGGGACGCGGACGGTCTCGGCCACGAACGGGACGCCGAGCCGGCCGGCCTGGTCGGCGACCGTCTCCGTGTCGGCGTCGCTCCCGGGCCGGAGCCCGTGGTCGACGTGCACGACCACCGGGTCGAGCGCCTGGTGGTGGGCGACGTGCAGGAGGGCGAGCGAATCGGGTCCCCCCGAGCAGCCGACGACGGCGGGGCGGTCGGTGGTGGCGAGCCCCACGAGCCGCCGGGCGAGCTCCTCCAGCAGCACGTCAGCTCGCGGGGGCGGGCTCCCCGCGCTCGACCCGGGCCAGCCACTCGGGGGGCTGGGACAGCTCGTCGACCGTGGGCAGGAACTCCGGGCCGCGCCACGCCGGGTCCAGGCCCCGCGGTCCCGCCTCGCGCTCGACGGCCTCGACGAAGCGCTCCCCGACCTCGTACTGGCGCATCTTGGCGTCGAGACCGAGCACCCGGTAGAGCGCGCCGCTGACCCCGCGAGAGCGGCGGCGGGCGCGCAGCACCCGGGCCATCCGGTCCTGCCCGGGCACGTGGACCCGGCCGAGCTCGTTCATGACTCGGTTGCCGTGCCCCTCGAGCACCGACATGAGCGCCTGGATGCTCCCGAGCACCCCGCGGTGCTCCGGCGTGGCGAGCAACGCCACGATCCCGCCCTCGTCGAGCGGGTTGCGCCCCTGACGCAGCTCGTCGGCCGCGCGCAGCAGTGAACGGACCAACGCGCGGGGATCGGTGTCGATCATGCCCGTCGCCTGCTCCACGAGCCCGAGGAAGTAGTCGCGCATCCACGGGACGCCACCGAACTGGGCCCGGTGCGTGACCTCGTGGATCGCCACCCAGAGCCGGAAGTCGCGAGGGCGGAAGGCGAAGCGCTTCTCGAGCCCGAGGACGTTCGGTCCGACGTAGTAGACGGCGTCGCTGGCGCCGTCGCCGTCCTCGGGCACGAGCAGGTCGTACTGGCCGAGCACCCGCTGGGCGAACCACCCGAGCAGCACGCCGAGCTCGGTGGCGGCGACGGAGCGGCCGATCGGCGCGAGCGGGCTCTGGGCCATGCGCTCTCCCACGCGCTCGGTCAAGGGCGCGAGGAGCCGTCGCATCGAGCCGACGTTCACGTCGACCCAGCCGGCGCGGTCCAGCACGGTTGCGGTGGCTTGCCCGGGTGCGTGCAGCCCGGTGTGCGCGGCGACGAGCGCCTCCGCCTGGCTGGTGACGGCGGCGAAGTCGTTGCGAAGCGACTCGGCCAGGTAGCAGTCGGCGAGCGGCTCGCGGCCCGCGACCCGACGGGCGACGCGCGAGGCCAGGGCCCAGTCGACGGGGTCGGGCGCTGCGGACCGATCCGTGCTGCTCGGCGCGGTGGCAGTCACTCCCTGACCTTGCGGCCCCGGTACTTCGGGATCAGCACCTTCCTGATGTAGCCACCCCACAACGTGAAGATCAGCCCCAGCGCGCTGAACGCGAGGATCGGGGCCGTCCAGTAGAACCACGCGTACTGCTGGTTGGCGACGAGCGTCGTCGCGCCGGCGGGCGACGCGGCGACCACGACGCCGACCGCCGTCAACGTCGCGACTCGAAGCGCTCGCACGCCCGCCATCATACGAGGCGAGGTCAGCGCTCCTCGTCAGCCGGGAGCCCGAGCGCGTCGGCGACGCGTCGCTTCAGCTCGGGCGGAACCTGATCTCTGCAGCGGGTGGCGATGACCTGCCGCAGCTCGATCTCGAAGTCGAACCCGTTGGCGCAGGGTGGGCAGCGGTCGAGGTGCCGGGCGATCACCCACCGCCGCCAGACGGTCAGCTCACCGTCCAGGTAGAAGTACATGCGATGGAACGCCTTCTCGCAGTCCATCTCGTGCCGGTCCTCGGTTCCCCCTGCTTCGCTTCCCGATCGTGGGCTAGGGCCCGCCGGCGGTCGCCGGCTCCGGGAGAAGCCCGCGTTCCTCAGCAAAGTGCCACAACCGCGACTGGAGCTGCTTTCTTCCGCGGTGGAGCCGGCTCATCACCGTCCCGATCGGGACATCCATGATGTCGGCGATCTCCTTGTAGGAGAAGCCCTCCACGTCGGCGAGCAGGACCGCCATCCGGAACTGCTCGGGCAGCGACTCGAGCGCTTCCTTGACGGCCGCCTCCGGGATCGCCTCGAGGACCTCCGCCTCGGGAGTCCGATCGGCCGCGGCCGCCTCGAGGCCGCCGAGCCGACGGTAGAGGTAGAAGTCCTCCGTGTCGTCGAGGTCGGTCTCCTCCGGCCGCCGCTTCTTGGCCCGGTACGTGTTGATGAACGTGTTCGTCAAGATCTTGTAGAGCCAGGCCTTGAGGTTCGTCCCGTCCTTGAAGCCGCCGAAGCCGCGATACGCGCGCAGGTAGGTCTCCTGAACGAGGTCCTCGGCGTCAGCCGGCTTGCGCGTCATCCGCAGCGCGGCCGAGTACAGCGCGTCCATGTACGGCATCGCGAGCTCAGCAAACCGGGCCTGATCGGCCATGGGCGGAGCATAGGCCGGGGGTCAAACCGAACCACTGCCGTATCTGCGCCCGAGCCAGCGGGATCCGCGCGCCCGTGGACGCGGGCGGAGGGACGAGGCCCACCACCCTCCGTCGGGGCCCCTCAAGGTTCGGCCCGCTCCTGGTCGACACCACCCTGCGGGCGGCCGAGCTGAGGACACGGCATGGGCAAGCGAGCGGGGGTCCTGACGGCGGGCGGCGTGCTCGCCCTGCTCGTCGCGGCGTGCCAGGCGCCCGCGCCGCCGCCTCCGAGCTCCATGAGCCTCGGTTGGCACGCGTCGGGCATCAACGGGCCGATCGCGGCCGACCCCGCCGAGAACCTGCTGTGGGCGATGAACAAGGGCACGGGCACCCTCACCGCATTGGACGCCAGCACCGGCGGCGTCCGGGCCCAGCACGTGGTGGCGATGGACGCCCAAGAGCACTTCCCGACGCCGGCCGTCGTCCCCAACTGGGTCCTCATCGAGAGCGGCCACCACGTCGTGGCGTTCTCGACGCCCGCGGTGGCGTCGGCGACGTCGTGGACCTCGGCCCTGCTGGACGGGATCGTGCAAGCACGTCCCCTCGTCGTGAACGGCATCGTCGTCGTCGCGACCGAGAACGACTCGCTCTACGGCCTCCGCCTCGGTGACGGCACGACCGCGTGGGGGCCCGTCAGCATCGGCGGCGCGGAACCCCTCAGCCACGTGCAGACGTTCCCGGGTCTGGGCGGCTGCGGCGACCTCGACCCGCTCGGGATCACGAGCAACCCGGTCCTCGACAACGGCTCCGTCTACGCGGTCGGCGAGGTCTCGACCGGCACCGGGGCGGGCGCGCACCCGCCCGTGCACAAGCTCGCTGGCCTGGACCCGGCGACCGGTCTCTTCACGCTGAACCCGATCGCGATCGATCCGCCGGGGATGAACCCGCCCGCCGAGCAGCAGCGGGCCGGGCTCGTGGCCGGCAACGGGCACGTGTACATCGGGTTCGGGGGCCTGGCCGGCGACTGCGGCAGCTACCACGGCTGGATCGTCGCTGCCAACGAGTCCGACGGCAGCGTCGCCGGCAGTCTCGAGGTGGCGGCGGCGAGCAACGCCGGCGCCGTGTGGGCGACCTCTGGCCCGACGCTGGACAGCGCCGGCAACGTCTACGCGTCGACCGGCAATGGCCAGGGCAGCCCGAACCCGGGCACGGACTACAGCGACGCAGTCGTGAGGGTCTCACCGAGCATCTCCGGTGCGCAGACCGTTCCCGCCGACTACTTCCAGCCCGCGGAGTGGCGAAGCGACAACGCCGCTGACGCCGATCTGGGGTCGGCGGGGCCAGTGCTGCTTCCGAGCGGGAGCCAGCTGTTCATCATCGGCAAGCAGCACAACGCGTTCGTTCTCAACACGAGCTCGTTGGGCGGCGGCGACCACCTGACCCCGGCGAGCCGGCTGAACAACGCGTGCAGCGGCGGGGCCTTCGGGCAGAACGCGGTGTTGGCATCGTCGGCGTACGTCGCCTGCTCGACCGGCATGCAGCAGGTCCACCTGCCGTAGCGATCGCCGCCCGGCGGGCCTGCTCGAGACCTCTCGCTACCTCCAGCTCGAGGTTCGCCCCACGAAGGCCAGCAGCCGTTCCTGGTCGGTGTCTCCCGGCTCCGACAGCGCGGCGGCGTACGCGCGCCCGGTGCCACGCATCTCGGGCTGGACGAACCACCGCTCGGTGTCCAGGGCGAAGCGGGCGAGCTCCGGATCGATCGCGGCGTCCTGATGCGTCGCCTCCGCGAGATCCCACCCGTGCACCAGCACGTCGGCCTGATGGATCGCGAGCGCCTCACGGCCGGCACGCTCACCGAGCGGCAGCCGGTAGCTGCGGTCGAGGGCGCCGGCCTCTCGCCAGGCGGCCACGCCCGCTCGCGCCGCGACGTCGTACGAGGCGAAGGGGTCGTCCCCGACCAGGTCGGAGAGGCCGCGCATGAGCTCCTCGACGGGTTCGCCGGCCGCCAGGGCCTTGAAGTACCAGATGCCGGCGACGATGTGCGCCACGAGGGCGCGCACGTTCCAGTCGCGGCAGGGCGTGGGCTGCTGGAGGTCCTCGCGACGCACGCCGGCGATCCGCTGGCCGGTCCACACGAGGGTGCGCTCGTAGGCGCCGATGACGTCCATCACAACCGCCGGCCCTCGGCGGGGCCCGGCCGACCGACGTCGAGCTGGCCCATGGGCCGCAATGTAGGTCCTGTGCCCTCAGGCTGCGCCGGGGTCCAGGGTGCGGCTGGTGGCCGACGCCGGAGCCGCGCCGGTCCTGCCGACGGCCGGCGCGCGGCCGCGCCGTGCGGCCTCGGGCCGAGCGCCGGAGGACGCGGCGGCGGGAGCGGTCAGGTGTGGAGCGTGGCGCGCACGCCCCTCCGGTACGCGGAGGGAAAGAAGGTGCGGGCGACCGGTGCGACCCGGGCCAGATGGGTGGCGTCGAGCTCGACGCGACGCTTCCCGAGGCCCTGGACGACGAGGCGCGCCACCTGCTCGGGCGTCCGGCGGACGAAGCGAGGAGGCAGGTTCGGGTCCTCGTGACCGTCGGGCTGGGTCATCTCGGTCGGCACCCACCCCGGGTAGAGCACGTGGAGCTGGACGCCGTCCGCCTCGGTCTCGAAGGACAGCGCCTCCGTGAACGCGCTGACCGCCGCCTTCGACGCGGAGTAGCCGGCCTCGCCGGGGGTCGGGGCGCGGGCGCTGTCCGAGGAGACGTTCACGATTACTCCGCGCCGACGGGCCCGCATGCCGGGGAGCACCGCGAGGGTGCCCGCCACGACGGCGAAGTAGTTCGTCTCCATCAGCACTCGGTGCCGGGCCAGGCCGTCGATCTCGGGCTCGGGAATGGCGGCGTTGTTGATCAAGATGTCGATCCGGCCCCGGTTCGCCTCGATCTCGCGCAGAACGCGCGCGTACCCGTCGGTGTCGCTGACGTCGCACACGACGAAGCCGGATTCTGGGCTGGACTGTCTGAGCAGCTCAGCCAGCTCGCGGAGGCGTGCCTCCCGCCTCGCGAGCGCGACGACCGTTGCGTCGGCTGCGGCCAGCTCGAGCGCGAGCTGGCGCCCGATGCCCGACGAGGCGCCGGTGACGACCGCGACCGACCCGGGAACGGTGAGCATGGCGACTCCCTCGCTAGTTCGTGGCCGCTCCATGGTGCCCCCCGGTGCTGCGGCTCACCAGCGAGGGGGACGCTCGAGACGGCTGGCTGGGAACCAGCCCTCGGCCCGGGTCCCCGCCGCGGAGCGGCGTCCGACCGACTGGGTGGCGGTCGAAGTGCCCGCCGCCCGCCGACGGCCACGGCGAGCTGCCGGGCCTCATCCACCGGAGCCCGCTCCCGACGCCAGGTCGTACACGGCCTGCACCGGCCAGTGGTCCGAGGGCGCGACGTCGTCGGCGTAGACGTGCGGGACCGACGCAGCGACCGCTCGTGCGTGCCGGTTCGCGACGATCCAGTCGTACACGAACGCGGTCGAGAAGCCCGCGACGCCGAACCGGCTCACGCTGGCTGGCATCGTCGGTGGCGGAAGCTGGCCGAGCGCTCCAAAGCAGCTCGTGTAGCCGGCGCCGAACAGCGCGGCCACCGGGAGCAGGGCGTCGTTGAAGTCGCCGGTCAGGAAGGCGGGCTCGTCCGCGCCGACGATCTCGCGCAGGGCGGCGATGACGGCCTGGGTCTCTCGCACCCGGGGCGTGGCCCCGGTCCGCAGCTCGTCGCCGGCGGCGTCGGTGAGGTGGACCGTCGCCACAACCATCGACCGATCCCAGCCCTGGGGCCGCAGCCGAACCCAAAACAGTCGACGTCGCGGGTAGGCGACGATGCCGACGTCCTCGGCGCCGTGCCTGACCTCGTCGAAGAGATCCGACCGCCACCACAGGTTGCTCTCGAGGGTCCAGCCCTCGAAGGGGTCGGTCACGCGGGCGTGGCTCGGGAGCTGGTCATCGAGGAACGACTGGGTCGCGGGTGTCAGCTCCTGGGTGCACAGCACGTCGGGTCGATACCGGTCGCAGAAAGCGGCGAGCGCAGGTGCCCGCGCCGGCCACCGTTCGGTGCCCCAGAGGTTGTAGGTGACCAGGGAGAGCCGGACGGGGAACACCATGCGCGCCTCCTGCGGGGCGCCGCGTATTCAAGCCGAAGAGACGGCCACGTGGTCGGCCTCGGCCTAGCGCGGGGGGAGCGACCAGTGCACGAGGTCGCCGCTGCGAGCCAGGGCCAGCTGGTCGTGCCCGGCGCCACCGAACCGGCGCACCTCTGGGGCGTCGGCGTACACCAGGTACACGCGCCCACCTAGGGGCTGGCGGTCGACGACGAACGCGCAGTTGGCGTGCTCGTAGGTGGCGCCCGTCGCTCCCCGACCTGGGTTCCATCGCTCCTGGGGCACGTGCAGCTCCCGCCCGCCAGACCAGTGGAGCCAGCCGCCGGGCGTCGTTGGGTCTCCGGCCAGCGTGAACAGGAATGGGCGGTCAAGCCGGTTGCTCGTGCCCAGGAGCTGCCAGCCGCCGCCGAGGTGGAGGAACTGGTAGTTCTCGATCGTGTCGGAGTAGACGCTGATGTCGGGTCGGCCGAGCAGCCGCCAGGGTCCGTCCAGCGACCCGGTGGACGAGCGCGCGAGCTCGAACGCCTGGACGCCGTCGGTCCGGCCGTACTTGTACCCGAGCAGGAGACCGGCGGGCGTCCACGCGACCGCGGCATCGATCATGCGATCAGCTGCCGCCGGGTGCAGCTCGAGACCGAGTGGGCGCGCGGGCGAGTAGCGGCGGAAGTCCGAGGTGGTCCGGTAGTAGAGCTTGGGCTGCGACCCGGTCTGGTCGTGCACGAACGACTGGTAGGTGACGACGAACGAGGAGCCGTCCGGGGTGGGAACCACGTCAGGCGATGCCTCTCCCTCCACGGCCGCGTCATGGGGAAGCTCGCCCCGGGGCGACCAGCGGGAGAGGTCCGCGCTCGTCGCGCTGCCGATGCGCCATTGGCCGGCCGGCGTCACCGAGCTGAACAGCGCCTGCCAACGTCCCGCCGCCCACACCACCGCGGGATCCTTCACCGCCCGGTCCCGATAGCCGAGGATCGGGTTCCGCAGTCGAGCCCACGCGATCGACCGAGGGCTCTCGACCGTCCGCGCCGGCGCAGCTCCGAAGGTGACGACTGCGAGTACGGCGATCAAGCCAGTTCCACTGCGCGCGGCTCGTCGCGCGGTCTCGGACGTGACCGTGGTCACGACACCCACCGTTCACGCCCTCGTCGCGCGCTCGCGACGCGTTCGACAGACGGCGCGCCGAGACTCGAAGCGACGAAGACCCGATCACGAGCCGAGGAACGCGCCATGGACGAGCTGAGCCCGATCACCTGGTACGTGAGTCGCCGCGTGGAGCTGCCGGTCGAGGTCGCCGCGCCCGCCCTGGACCGAATCTTCGACACCCACGATCGTGAGGCGGACCGGCCATCGGCCCCCCTCGGCGTCGGTGCTGCGACCGTTGCGACCACGCCGTCGTTGGGGCCCACCCGGCGGTGCAACGGGTCGCTCCGACTGGATCGGTGGTCGCTCCCAGTCGCGGTCGAGCTGGAGCTCGAGCCGTGGTCTTCGCTCCAGTCGGCGATCGGCATCCGGCCACGTCGCCGACCCCCGACGCGGCGGGCCCGCCGATACTGGTCGAGGGCCTCCACCATCCTCGAGTGGCTCGACAGCGAGCTGCTCGCCGTGGCGCCCGTGGTGGGGCCGGCGCGCCGCGCGTCCTAGCTGCAGCTGACCGCAGGCGGCGGGGCCGCTTCGCCGCCTCGTCGGTGCGGCCGTGCGTGCCCGCGCCGGGCCGGCGTGACGGTGGTGACGGCATCGACCACCTGTCCCGGCGACCCCCGTGATCAGGGAGCACGCCGGGCTCGTGCATGAGAGGACCTTGTACCACTCCGCGGACGCGTCCAGGGCGGCACGGCGGGGGACGATCACGCCCTGTGCTGAACTGGCCGGCTGATGGCCGTGACCCTCTACGGTGTCTGCGCACTCAGCTTCATGATGCTGATGTACGCGCTCGAACGACGGGGTCGCGTCTTCATCGCCGCCTTCGCCGCCGGCTGCGTCCTCTCGAGCGTCTACGGGTTCTGGTCGGGGGCGTGGCCGTTTGGTGTGGTCGAGCTCGTCTGGTCGGCGATCGCGCTCCGCCGCTACCGCGTGGCGACGGCCCTCACGAGCTGATCGACCTCGCGTGGAATCCTGGGAGATGGCGGCTCGGCTCGGCGTCGAGGACACGATCGGCCGATACGTCCGGTACGCCGACAGCGGTCGGTCCGACGAGCTGGCGGAGCTGTTCACCGACGACGGGGTGCTGACCACCGACGCCGACGAGTTGCGAGGCCGGCCCGCGATCGCTCGATACCTCGAGAGCGCGAAGGCCTCGCTCGCAACCAGCGCCGGCGGAGGGCTCATCCGCCACCACGTGGCCTCGCTGCGAATCGACTTTCCGAGCCCGGAGGAGGCCCGTGCGACGTCCTACTTCCTCGCGATCACCGCCGCAGGTCCCGATCACTGGGGTCAGTACCGCGATTCGCTCGTGCCGGTCGGCGGCCGGTGGTTGTTCGCCCGCCGCGCTGCGCAGCTCGACGGGTGGGCGCCCGGGTCGTGGGCGGCGCAGCGACGGGATCCGCCGGCTCCCCCTGACGGCTGACGTGGCCAGCGCGGCGGGCCGGAACGCCGCCGCTACCATCCGTCGCACGAGTGCGCCCCGCGTGGTCACGATCTCGGCCAGTTACGGCGCTGCGGGCACGGTCGTCGGCCCGCGTGTCGCTGAGCTGCTGGGGCTCCCGTACCTGGAGCGCGTCATGACTCCGCGGGTGGCTCGAGGCTCGCGCCTCGGGGTCGAGACGGTCGCCGACGATGAACGGCCAGAGCGGCTGTTCCATCGGCTCGCCGCCGCGCTCGCCGGGCTGCCCCTCGTCGTCGGTGGCACCCCGCCCCAACCGGTCGAGGGCCTGAGCACCGAGGAGCAGGTGCGCAACGACGTCGAGACCAGCATCCAGACCCTGGCCCGGACCACGGGAGGCGTCGTACTCGGGCGGGGCGGGATGGTGGTGCTTCGAGAGCGGCCGGGCGTGTTCCACGTCCGCCTCCACGGATCGAAGGAGGCCCGCGTCCGGCAGGCCATGCGCATCGAGGCAATCGACGAGGCGGAGGCCGCTCGGCGGCTCCAGGAGACCGACCGGGCCCGGGCCCTCTACCTCCGGCGCTTCTACCACTGCGACGCCGACGACCTCGGGCTGTACCACCTCGTCCTCGACAGCGCGACGGTTCCGCTCGACACCTGCGCCGACCTGATCGTCGCCGCCGCCTCGGCCGCCTGGGAGTAGCGCGGGCAGCGCGGCCCGGTAGGGGCAAAGGGCGTGACTCGCCCCTGGTCGCGGTGGCGACCCGACGTCCACCTCGTCCAAGGTCGGCGCCGGGCGGACCGACCATGACGCCGCCCAAACCCCTCGTCGACGGCCTGCGCCGTCGCCCCGCGGCTGCCGCCTCCCGTTGTCGGGGACGTCCCCGCCGCTCGCCGCTCGACGCCGCGGCCGACGACCACCACCTCGGGGGCCGCCACCGGGCGGGCTCGGCCGTGGCAGCCCTTGACACCGCCCGACCCACCAATCATGATCATTGCCCACACCAGCCACATCGGCATCACTGAGCCCGTCGGGCCGGTCCGGGAGGCTTCCGTTGCAGAGCATCACACCGGTGGATGACGACGCGGTCGGCGGCGCCGTCGCGCCCGACGAGTTGCTCGGCGCCGCGATCCCGATCGTTCGCAGGGGCTATGCGCCGGACCTCGTCGACGGCCTGCTCGAGCGGGCGGCGGCGACGATCACCCGGCTCCAGGCTCTCGACCAACCCGAGCTCGAGCGCCGCCGACGGGACCAAGCCGACTTGCTGCACCGGACACTGCTCCTGGCCCAGGCCAGCGCCGACCGGCTGATCGCCGACGCCGAGGCGAAGGCGGCCACGCTCCTCACCGACGCCCAGGCTCGGGCCGGTCGCCTGATCGCCGAGTCCGAGCGGGTGGCGTCCCATCTCGTTGAGGCCGGACGCACGCGGGCGGAGTCCACCGTCGGTGAGGCGCTCGCGCAACGACGGGTCCTCGAGAGCGATGTCGACGCGCTCGAGCAGTTCGCCGACGAGGTCCGCGACCGCCTCCGCAACGTCCTGGACACCCACGCCACGAAGCTCGACCGACTCTTGTCGGACGCGACCGGCGACCGACCCACACTCCAGGAGCTGGACCTCACCGTTTCGGACCTCGGAGGTCCCGGCGGTGCCAGCGCGTCCATGGCCGCGCGCGACAGCGGGCGCTCGGTCGGGGACCGCGGTGAGGACCCGCCAGTCGCGCTGCTGACCGGCGAGGGCGACGCCCGGACCGCCTGAGCCCGCACGGCGACTCGCTGACCGCGGTCGGCTCGACGAGCCGCCTGCAGCGCGAGCGCGAGATCGGACTGAACGAAGCGACTAGCGTCCGGTCCGAGCCCCTCGTCGTCGGTGGTCGTGGCCGTGCGCCAAGTACAGGTTGAGGCCCTCCCACCCGATCGCCTCCAGGCTCTGATTGGCCCCGAACGTGCCGAGCGGTTCCGCGAGACCACTGCTGCCGCCCGGGCCTCGCTGGGCCGTCGCCGGGTCATCAACGTGAACTCCACCGCCCGCGGCGGCGGTGTGGCCGAGCTCCTCGAGAGCCTCCTTCCATACGCGCGTGGGGTCGGCATCGACGCCAGCTGGCTGGTCATCGACGGCGGCCCAGAGTTCTTCGAGATCACGAAGCGCTTGCACAACCGGATCTACGGCGTTCGTGGTGACGCCGGCTCGCTTGGGGGAGCCCAACGCGCTGCCTACGAGGAGACACTGCGCTCGAACCGTGCGGACCTCCTGGACCTGATCCGACCCGGCGACATCGTCGTGCTCCATGACCCGCAGGCCGCGGGCCTCACCGACGCGGCCAGACGTGCGGGAGCAATCGTCATCTGGCGCTGTCACATCGGCCGCGACGCCCCGAACGCCTACTCGGACGAGGGCTGGGACTTTCTCCGTCCGTACGTCGAAGACGCCGACGCGTACGTCTTCAGTCGCGCTGCCTTCATCCCTCGGTGGGCCGATCGGACGCGCACGGCCACGATCCCGCCGTCGATCGATCCGTTCTCGGCCAAGAACCGCGCCTTGGACCCGGCGACGACGCTGGCGATCCTGCAGTTCGCTGGTCTGCTCGCCGCCGCCGCCGACCCGCCAGCCCTGGCGGTTCCGCGACCAGACGGCTCACCTGTCCGACTCGATCGACGCGCCGACACCCTGGCGACCGGTCCAGCCCCGCCCGCCGACGCTCCCCTCGTGGTTCAGGTCTCCCGATGGGATCGCACGAAGGACATGCCTGGTGTGATGCATGGGTTCGTTGAACACCTCGACGGTCATCGAGAGGCCCATCTCGCCCTCGTCGGCCCGGCGGTGGACGGCGTCGAGGATGACCCGGAGAGCGGCGCCGTGCTGGACGAGTGCCTCGGGTTCTGGGGCCAGCTGTCCCCGGGGGCGCGGAGGCGCGTCCACCTGGCGTGCCTTCCTCTCGACGACCCCGACCAGCAAGCCACGATCGTGAACGCCCTCCAGCGACACGCCGCCGTCGTGACCCAGAAGAGCCTGGTCGAGGGGTTCGGCCTGACCGTCACCGAGGCCTTGTGGAAACAGCGGCCGGTGGTCGCCAGCCGCGTCGGCGGGATCGGCGACCAGATCCGAGACCACGAGCAGGGCCTGCTGCTCGACGACCCCGCCGACCTGACGGCCTTCGGCGCCGCGGTGCGGCTCCTCCTCGACGATCACAGCTTGGCGACGCGTCTAGCCGAGGCGGGTCACCAGCGCGCTCGGGCGGAGTTTCTCCCCGACCGGCACCTGGAGCGGTACGCGGCCCTCTTCGCGACCTTGGCAGAGCCGTGAACCTCGCCCGTCGGCCGAGCGTAGAGGCGCGGGAAGCCTGGTCAGAGGTAGGCGTCGACGGCGAAGGCCCACTCCGGCTCCCGAGCGCGGAGCCGCCGCCCGCTGATCGCGAACGGGTCGATGATGAGCCAGGCGTCGCGCTCGGCGAGGATCCAGGGCTGCGGATCGAAGCGCTCCCGGAAGTTCGCCGCGTCGGGGTCCACATGGTGCAGCGTCCCCCGGGCGAGGACCGACCACCCCTGGTGATGGACGGGGTCGAGACCGTCAATTTGGAAGGCGACGTTGAACGGCGCGCGGTCGATCACGTCGCCGGGCCGGGTCCTCAAAGCAATCCAGGTTCGCTGGCTCGCCTCCACGAGCCGGTAATTCACTGGGAACACGACGGGCCAGTCGTCGACGTCGAACGCGATGCGTCCGATTCCGCCCGCCCGGAGCAGGGCTAGGCACTCCTCGTACGACAGCTCTTCGAGGCCAGCGTCCGCGTCTGTCACCTGATCTCAGCTCCTCGGAGATCTGGTGCACGCTACCCCGCCTTCCGCTACGCGAGCGTCGGACCGTTCGCTAGGGAGCTCGGTGCCCGGAGGGCTCCCGGTCTCGGTCGCGCCTGTGCCTGCGCGGGCACCCCACAGCGGCGTGACCGTCGACCAGTGGGTCGGACTGTTCCAGGCGATCTCGTCCGGGCGTGAGCCCTCGCGCTCCGCTACTTCGCCCGCGTTGGCGAGCGATCGCCGTCGTGGAACGCGTCACCCGCATAGCCCGCGAGGCCCTGCAGCAGGTTGCTGAGCTCGAGCGGCACCACGAACTTGGTGCTGGGCGACGCGCCCAAGCTCTTCAGCGCCTCGAGGTACTGCAGACCCATTGTTTTGGCGTCAACATTGTGGGCGGACTCGTAGACCTTGGTGAGGGCCAGCGCGAAGCCCTCGGCGCGAAGTGCGGCGGCCTGCTTCTCGCCTTCGGCCTGGAGGATGTTGGACTGCTTCTGACCCTCGGCCTGGAGGATGTTCGACTGCTTGTCACCCTCGGCTCGCAGGATCGCGGCCGACTTGTCACCCTCGGCCTCGGTGACCACCGCGCGCCGAGTGCGCTCGGCCGACATCTGGCGCGTCATCGCCTCTTGCACCGCCGGCGGAGGGGTGATTTCGCGGATCTCGACGTTCGTGACCTTCACGCCCCAGCGCTCGGTGACCTCGTCGAGCTTCGCCCGGAGGAGTTGGTTGATTTCGTCGCGCTTGGCCAGTACGTCGTCGAGGCTGATGTCACCGACGACGGAGCGGAGCGTGGTCGCGGCGATGTTCTGGGCTGCGCCCGAGAAGTCGGCGACTTGCACCACGCTGGCCTGCACATCGACAACCTTGAAGAACGTGATGAAGTCGATCGAGATCGGCGCGTTGTCCTTGGTGATCGCCGTCTGCCTCGGGATTTCGAGGAAGAACTCGCGCAGATCGACCTTGATGACCCGGTCGACCAGCGGAAAGAGCGCGACAACGCCAGGGCCCTTGACGCCCGTCATCCGCCCGAGGCGGAAGACGACAAGGCGCGTGTACTCGGACACCACCCGGAAGGGCAAGAACGCGGTCTGCATCCTCGTGGCTCTACTCATCGTGCTTGCCAACCTCCCTGTGGTGGAGCCGAGCATCAGGCTCTCCGGTCATGTCGTCGAGAGGTGCCACGTAGAGCGTCAAGCCGCGTAGGTCCCAGACGATCACCTTCGTTCCGACCGGGGCACTCGCCGTGTTGTCGTCGAGCGTCGCGGCCCAGACCTCCCCCCGCACCCGGACCTGCCCCGCGGGGTCGAGTGTCTCGGTCACGACGCCCTCCTCACCGATCAACTTGTCGACGCCGCTCACGACCGGTGTGTTGCGTGCCTTCAAGGCGGCTCGGGCGACCAGGAGGAAGAACCCGCCGAGCACCGCCGCGATGCCGATCAGGAGCGGGCGCGACACCCGGGCGTCGGGGACCGACGGGTCGTACAGAAATAGGCCTCCGAGAACGAGCGATGTGACGCCGGCTAGCGCGGCCACCGAGTGGGCGCCGACCTTCAGCTCGATGACGAAGAAGACGAACGCCAGCGCCAGCAGGATCACCCCGGCGGCCGTGACCGGGAGCCGGCCGAGGAGGACCAGCGACACGACGAACGAGATCAGCCCAGCAACGCCAGGGACGTTCAACCCGGGGTGGAAGATCTCGAAGACCATGCCGGCGATGCCGAGCACGAAAAGGATGAAGGCCAGGTTCGGGTCGGCCGAGAGATGGTGGGTGACCCGCTCCGGAGCGGCCGCGCCCGCCGAGGCGGCTCCGAGCACGCCGGCGGCGACAACGGTGCTCGCCGACGCCATCAGCAGGCCCACGAGCCGACGGCCCGACGTCAGCATGAGGAGGCGGGGGACAGCGGGGCCTTGCCCGGACCACGGGTAACGGAGAGACGAATGCCCGTCACGCTTGAGATAACGCCTGGGGTGCTCCGGGTAGTTCCGAGTTTCGGAGTCCGCCCGTCGCTCCGGGACCTGCCCGAGCGTGGGTGCGGCCGCCGGGGCCTGCGATCCCCCACCGCTGCCTCCTCCGAGGCACGACGCGGGGAGCGTCTGCTGCCTGGATCGGCGAGTGTCGCGTGCGCGTTTGGACCCGTCAACCGGACGCACGGCGCGGCGCCGCAAGTGGATCGGCCGGGAGGACCGCGCCGTGTGCGCAAGCGGCCGAGAGAGCGCGCGGACGCGGCGTCGCTACGAGCGGGTGGGCCGCTACGACCGCGCGTCGACGGCCAGGCCGCGGCGCGGTCCAATACGACGGATCGACGCGGGCGAGACGCTCAGGCGTCACCGATCTTGAGGCCAGCGACGCCGCCGCCGGATCACGGACCTGACCGGGCGAGAACCCCTAGCTGAGCATCGGGATCCAGTCTCCGTGCTCGGCGAGCAGCGCGTCCACGAGCTCGTGGATCTGCTCGAGGTCGAGCTCCGCGGCGGTGTGAGGGTCCACCATGGCTGCGTGGTAGACGTGCTCGCGCCGCCCGCTGAGCGCGGCCTCCACGGCGAGCTCTTGGACGTTGACGTTCGTGCGGATCAGCGCCGCCAACTGGGGCGGTAGATCGCCCACCCGCGTGGGCTGCACACCGTTGCCGTCGATGAGGCATGGGACCTCGACGGTGCATCCGGCCGGCAGGTCGTCGATGAGCCCTCGGTTCGGCACGTTGCCGTAGACGACACGCGGCTTTCCGGCCTCGATGCTGCGGATGATCGTCGCTGCGTACTCGAAGCTTCGCTGTACCTCGACCGAGTCGCCGCGCTCGAGTCGAGCGCGTTCGGCGTCCCACCCCGCAATCTGCGCGACGCAGCGGCGGGGATACTCGTCCAGCGGAACGTTGAACCGGTCGATGAGGTCAGGCCGGTCGTGCTTGATGAACCACGGCACATACTCGGCGAAGTGCTCGCTCGACTCCGTCACGAAGTACCCGAGCCGGCGCAGAACCTCGTATCGCACCCGGTTCTGGTCCGGGACCTTGCCTGCCTCGGCGAGGTCGCGGAGCCGGGGGTAGAGATCCTCGCCGTCGCGCTCGAGCCGCAGGTAGAAGGACATGTGGTTGATGCCGGCGGCGAGGTAATCGATCTCCTCGTACGGGATCTCGAGGTCGCAGGCAAGTTCGAACGCCGTCCCTTGCACGCTGTGGCAGAGCCCGACAGTTCGAATCGGGCTCACTCGGCCGATGGCACGGCAGTTGATCGCCATCGGGTTCGTGTAGTTCAGGAACCACGCGTCGGGGCAAAGCTCCTCCATGTCCGCGCAGATGGAGAGGAGGACCGGGATCGTGCGCAGTCCCCGCATGATGCCGCCGACGCCGAGCGTGTCGCCGATTGTCTGTCGAAGTCCGAAGCGCTTCGGCACCTCGAAGTCTGTCACCGTGCACGGCTCGTAGCCGCCAACCTGGATCATGTTGATCGCGTAGTCCGCTCCGTCGAGCGCCGAACGGCGGTCAGGGGTGGCGATGATGTTCGCTGATGCCCCAAGCGCGGTGACGACGCGCCGCGCCACTCGCTCGGAGGCCGCCAGCCGAGCAGCGTCAATGTCGAACAACACGATCTCGGAGCCGGCGAGCTCGTCGTAACTCAAGATGTCCCCGAGCAGGTTCCGGGCAAAGACCGTGCTGCCGGCGCCAACGAACGCGATCTTGGGCATCCGCGCAGGGTACGACCACGGGCGCGAATACGGCCACCGATCAGGCGCACCGCCGGCGCATCGTCGGGCGGCATCGCGCCGGTCCCGACCTTGGCGTGGTGCTCGGTGGGGGTCCTAGTTCCGGCGCGCCCGAATGGCGACGAAGGGCTCCGTCGGCACGAGCGTCCGCTCCTCGACGACGCCGTATCCCGCCCGGCCGAGGTCCAAGACGAGCTCGGACGCCTCGGGGAGCGACGCCGCGCCGGCCTCGCAGCTGAGCATGAAGTGCAGGTGCGCGCTGGCGATCGACCCGGCGCGCGACATGGTCACGACGACGAGCTCGCCTCCATCCGTGAGCAGCGAACCGAGCCGTCCGTAGAGGGCAGGCCGATCCTCCCTCGGGAAGTAGTAGACCGCGTTCAGGAGCGTGATGAGCTCGAAGCGGGGCCGTCCCGCGGGCGGCGTCCACGTCCGTACGTCGGCGACATGGAGCTCGGCCCGGTCCGCGAGGCCGGCCGCGGCCAGGTCGGCCCGGGCATCGGCCACGACGTCGCTCGCGAGGTCAACGCCCTCGACGTGCAGCCCGGGATCTGCCTCGAGGAGGGCGCGGACGTAGATCCCGGTACCGCTACCGACGTCGAGTGCTCGCGCCGGCCGGACCTCGGCGACGACCGCGTCGAGGTAGGGCACGACGAACGGAGCCGCCGCGAGCGATACCCGAGCGATGACATCGGCGTGCCGCTCCAGGTCGTCACGACCCGCCCCTGGCGCATCGCGCAGCCGGGCTTCGAGCTCCTCATACGGGCCGGCCTGGTAGTCGAGAATCGAGCGGTAATGAGCCTCGAGGACGGGATCGCCCGCCGCCAGCGCGCGCGCTCGCCGGCCCCGAGCGAGGTACCGATCTCCCTCGCGTCGGAGTTCTCCAAGCTCGACTCCGACCTCGAGCCAAGCCTCCAGCCGCTCCAGTCGGGCGCATTGCGCCTGCGCAGCGAGTTCCGCAAGCGAGCGGGGGAACGCGAGGGCTCGGAGGAGACCGCTGCGCACCGCCGAGGCGAGGAACACCGAGCGGACGAAGGCGCGGCTGTCGGAGATTGCCAGGGCTCGAGCGGTCGGGTGACCGCTTCGGAGCGTCGCGAGGACTCCCCGCGCCTGGGCTTCGACCGAGCGCATCAGGGCCCGGCCGGCGGCCGGAGCCCGAACGCCCGCTGCGCCGCCCAGCGGATGGCGCGCGTGACCGGGCCGCGGCGCCCCGTTGGCGGGAAGGCGGCCGCATCCATGGCCGGCACGAACAGGTCGCCGTCGCGGCTCAAGTAGACGTAGACGGGGTACGACATCGTGCCGAGCGCCCGGAGCACTGGGGACGCGTGCGCGCCGCGAAGCTCCGTCTCGAGGGCCGGGCGGGTGCCGTCGACCGGCACCGTGAGCGGTCCGATCCCGAACCAGTGGTGGGCCCGGCGAACGATCGGCGCTCGATGGGGATCCGCGACCCCAAGATCGGCGAGGACGACCTCATCCACCGCCAGCGCGTCCGCGCCCGCGTAGACGTGTCGGATGTCGGCGGGGCGGCGACAGCCCATGACGCCGAAGGGGCCGCCGGCGACCGGGGCCCAGGCGTCGACGATCGCAAAGTCTGGCGGGGCGACATCGAGAAGCATCATCGTCGCGGAGCGGAAGTCCACGAGGCGCTTGGCGTAGAACGTGGCGTCGATGGCGCCGGTGCTGCCCTCGAGCGTGGACAAGCACAGATGGGCGAACTCGGTGGGGTCCGTTCGCAGCTTCGGCATCACGATTCGCAGGTCGGCGTCGACCCAGGTTCCCGTAATGGCGCGCTGCACGAAGCCGCGCTCGAACACGAACGGTCGGAGATCGGCCCCGATGTCGACAATGCGGTAGTGCGGCGAATCGAACCCGAAGTAACTGGCGACCTCGGCCACGCTGCGGTGGGCGAAGGAGTTGCCATAGACCGTCGGGGCTTCGAGAACAGCCACGTCAGCGACGCCCTGGCGCTCCAGGTAACGGGCAAGCGCCTCGACGAGCGCCGGGTCGTTCACGTTGGAGCAGTCCCGCCGGTCGTATCCGAGCATGAAGGAGACTCGGATGGCCGCTGACCGGGCGCCCGACGCGATCGCGCTCAGACCGGCAGCGTCGAGGCAAGCGTCGAGAACGCTCACCTTGTCGGCGTCGCGCTGCCCGCTACGGACTGCGACGCGCGCTCCGGTTCCGAACGAGCGAGCGCGAGTGCCCTGGGAGGATCGAACACGGAGCGCGGCGGGTACGAACCACGGGCTGATGGCGGCCAAGGCGTCGAGGACAGCGGCGGTTGATGTCGAGCCGCTGGCACCGTCGTCGACCGTCAGCAGACCGGCGAGGATCCGGAACGCTGCGCCATGACGCTCCTCGTCGGCGCGAATCCGGGCCAAGGTGTCGTGCTCGTCATCGTCAGCTGCCAGCTCGATCAAGCGCCGATAGGCGAGCTCGGCCGTTGCCTCAAGAGCGACGTTCAGCTCGCAGTATCGGTGGAAGCTCTGGTACCGGAGCTCCTGGCGCAGGACCGGGGGCACCAGGCCGAGGACGCCTGCGGCGGCGACGAAGACGTCGGCGGCGCCAGTCCGGATCGGGGCCGATCGGGCCCGCGTGTGGTGCTCGGTGGCGGAGACCCAGCCGGACACGGCGCCTTCGAGCTGGCGCCCGTAGACGACCAGCGAGGATGCCGTGCCACCGCGCCGCAGGAGCATGCCCCGCAAGTACTCGGCGTGGAGTGCCTCGTCCTTCCAGATCCAGACCAGTGTCTGGCGAACCAGCGACCGGAGTTCCTCGCACAGGTCGAGCGCGCCGACGCGGTCGGCAACAGCCTCCTCCCGGTATGCGACGGCGACGATCTGCTCGCGCTCCAGCGCCAGGAGCCAGAGGCGCTCCCGCTCGAGGTCGGGCCGAGCGCCGTACTCGGCTCGCCAACGGTCCAGCCGCGCGCCGACATCGTCCAAGAGCGCCGTCTCGAGCTGGGTCACCGGACGATCCTTCTATCACTCAGATCGTCAACGTGAGGGCGCGTGTGACCACCCTGATTGAGGCCCAACGGTCGATGCAGAGCTAGGCGGTGGACGCCGTTCGTCGTTCGCCGGCTTGTTGGTGAGTGTCGCCACTTCACTCCAACCCCGAGGCCTCGCCACGGCGCCGGCGTCCGCCGAAGCGGCGATCTCGGGGACTTCCCTGAGCGTCGTCGATCGGCGCCTCATCGGTCGGATGACGTAATCCTCGATGCCTGCCGGCTCGTCGCGGAGTCAGGCATCCTGGTCGAATCAACCGGACCGATCGTCTCTACGCCCTGGTCGAAGCGCTGCGAGCCGTGGCGCCGCGTGCGCGTACCGCGCATCAGCTCGCTGCGCACTTCGAGGTGAGCGTCCGAACGATCGAGCGCGACATCTCCGCGCTACAAGAGTCGGGGGTACCGATCTGGGCGACCCCGGGGCCCGGCGGAGGCTACGCGGTCGATCCGGCCATGACGCTTCCGCCCTTGAACCTCAGCGCACAGGAAGCCACGGCAATCGCGGTCGCGCTGGCGACGAGCGGGCCAATTCCCTTCGCCGACGCCGCGCGCACGGCGCTCCGCAAGCTGGTGATCGCCATGTCGGCCGCCAGCCGAGAGGACGCCCGGGAACTAGTAGGACGGATCCGGCTCCTGCAGCAGCGGGGCCAGCTCGAGTCGACCCCGGTCGTCCGGGCAGTCGAGAGCGCGGTTGCCGAGCGGCGGGTGCTCGAACTCGACTACGTCGACCGCACGGGCCAACGCACCGAACGGCGGCTCGTGGAGCCCTACGGCCTGGCCGGGGCGGAGCACCATTGGTACCTGATGGCGTGGTGCCGGTTGCGGAACGGCGGACGCACGTTCCGGCTCGATCGAATCCGGGCGGCGCTGCTCACGAGCGAAGCGGCTCCGCCGCGCGACCTCGGCGAGGTCGCCGGTGACATCGCCCAGCACCTCCGGGAGACCGGCTTCGAGGTCTGAGACTTCGGTCACAGCGAATTCCCGACAGGAGGTTGTCGCCGACGGCCCGCATCCTCGGTGGACACAGTCCAACTACAGAGGAGGAAGTCGCATGGGTGCGCCCGTAGTGTGGTTCGAGGTCGCCGGGCGCGACCTCCAGGCCCTGACCCGGTTCTACGGTGAGCTGTTCGGCTGGAAGGTCGACGCCGCCAACCCGATGCGGTACGGCATGGTCGACACCGGGGCCGAGGGGGGGATCCCGGGCGGGATCTTCGCCCCTGGCGAGGACGTCGAGTACGTGTCGGTCTACGTCTCGGTGCCCGACTTGGCAGCCTCGCTCACGCACGCCGAGACCCTCGGTGCCAAGGTGGCTCAGCCGCCCACACCGATCGACGGTGGAGCGACGATCGCCATGGTCACCGACCCCGAAGGCCACCGCATCGGGCTGATCCAGCAGCCGGCCTGATCGCGGCGCATGCGGGCCGGGCCCTCAGCGGGTCCGGCCCATCGCGCCGGTAGCTCAGCGGCCTTGACCACTGGGACGGCGCTCCTCCCGCGCGGTGCTGCGGCTGGGACCTCGTCAGGCCCCTGGCCGGCGGCGGCTCTGGGTCGCGATCGCGCGCTGTCTACGAGGCCCGGTACTCGACGCTGTGGACGTCGATGGTGATGTAGTCGACGGTCCCGTCCGCGGTCCCGTCCTCGGACCGCCTGCGGACGCGGCGACGGGTCGGCACGACGATCTCGTCGAAGGTCTTCGGCTCGTCCGTGTAGTGCGCGACCAGGAAATCGCCGCTGACGGCGGGCTGGTAATCCATCCGTCGCTGCATGCCATTCGAGTCGAAGTAGAAGAGCCCGACGGTGCTGTGAGTCGCGACGCTGTCCGGGAACGTGGCCTGCAGCCGCCGCCACACCTCACCGTTCTCCTCCCAGGGCGGGATCTCGTGGACTTCGAAACCGGCATAGGTGAGCAGGAACGGCTCGGTGAGATAGTTCCAGATGGCGTAGCTGATGAAGTACCCGGTTTGGGAGAGATCCCACTTCGAGGTCTGGTCGTACCCCGCGAACGACGTGCGGGGGTCGGTGCGCTCTTCGACGACTGTTCCCTCGAGATCCCTCACCACGACGCGTTCTGGGTCGCTGCTGAACTCGAGGGTCCAGTCAGCGCCACCGAACGGCGTGAAGCCGATGTGCTCGCGGCGGGTGTCGAGTTCGACGGTTTCATGTCCGACGACACCAGGCTGACCCTTGAACTCCCAGAATGGGCCGCCGATCGTGATGCGTGCGGTCAGTCCGGTCACCCGGGACCAGCGGTCCAAGCCGCCGTGAGCATCGACCACGAGAGACAACAGGTCGTCCACGTGCTGCTCCTCCGTTGACGCTGCTCAGTCGGGGGGCGGGGTGGGCCCGGTGTTGGGTCGTGGCAGATCCCGGTC
>DASZJD010000037.1 GCA_035948415.1 Acidimicrobiia bacterium
CGTCCTCGCCCGCCCGCCGCGCCTCCATCTTCAGCGCCTCGATTTCGCCGAACACGTACGGCGGGAGGGCGTTGATGCGACGGAACTCCATCCGAGATCACGGTATCAGGGGCGCCCTTCGCCGCCGGTTACCGTTTCTGCCCGGTGAGCCCCGTGCAGGCTGTGCTGCTCGACCTCGGCGGCGTCTTCTACCTCCCCGACCACGACCGCGTGCTCGGCGCGCTCGCCCGACTCGAGCGCACGATCGAGCGTCACCGCATCGACGAGGCGCACTACCACGGTGTCGCGGCGCTCGAGGACTTCCGCGACGGCGACCGCAGCGTGTGGCACGCGTACAACCGGGCGTACGCCCGGGTGTGCGGGATCGCGTCGGACGGGATCGACGGCGCGACGGCGGAGCTGCTCGAGGAGTTCGGCCGGGGCGGCATGTGGACGCGCGTGATCCCGGGCGCGACGGCGGCGCTGCGCGAGCTCAACGCCCTCGGCCTGGGCCTGGCGGTGGTCTCGAACGCCGACGGCACGGTCGAGGAGCAGCTGCGGGCGGACGGGATCTGCCAGGTGGGGGCGGGCGACGGGGTGCCCGTCGCCGCCGTGCTCGACTCGAGCGTGGTCGGCGTCTCGAAGCCCGACCCGGGCATCTTCCGCCTGGCGCTCGACGCGCTCGGCGTCGCGCCGCACGAGGCCGTGCACGTCGGCGACACGCCCGCCGCCGACGTCGAGGGCGCACGAGCGGCGGGCGTGACACCGGTGCTCGTCGACCCGTACGACCTCCACCCCGAGATCGGGTGCACGAGGATCCGCTCGCTGCCGGACCTGCCCCCGCTGCTCCGGTCGGGCCGCGTCGACGGCAACGGTTCGCGCCGAGGCTGACCGGACCGACCGGGCTCGGACCGATCGCCGGATCCGGACCGCTCGGCTGCACGCGCGCCGCGGTCGGCGGCCACGGTCGCCCGCTCCCGCCGCCGTCGGCTCACCGTAGGATCGCCCCGCCCGTCCGCCCCGTGGAGGTGCGATGCCCGAGACCCTCGATCTGTCGACCGACGACTGCGTCGTCGAGCGGGAGGGGCCGGTCGTGGTGATCACCATGAACCGGCCCGAGAAGCGGAACGCGCTCAGCCCCTCGATGCTCGTCGGCCTGGCCGACGCGTACGGCTACGTCGACGCCACCGACGACGTGCGGGTCGCGGTCCTGACCGGCGCGGGGGGCGCCTTCTCGTCGGGGATGGACCTGGTGTCGATGAACCAGCCGCGCTCCGAGTACGTCGAGCGGCGGATGACCGAGGAGCCGACGCTGCACTGGAAGGCGCTGCTGCGCGACTACCGGTGCTCGAAGCCGATGATCGCGGCGGTGGAGGGCTACGCCGTGGCCGGCGGGACCGAGATGCTGCAAGGCACCGACATCCGCGTCGCCGGCGAGGGTGCGATCTTCGGTGTCTGGGAGGCCAAGCGCGGGCTGTTCCCGCTCGGCGGGTCGTCGTGCCGGCTGCCCCGCCAGATCCCGTACACGGTGGCCATGGACATCCTGCTGACGGCGCGGCCGGTCACTGCCGAGGAGGCGCGGCGGGTCGGGCTCATCGGTCGCGTCGTCCCCGACGGCATGGCGCTCACGGTCGCGATGGGCGTCGCCGGTCAGGTCGCCGAGTGCGGGCCGCTCTCGACGAAGGCGATCCTCCGAGCCTGGCGCGAGACGGAGCACCTGCCCGACGCGGAGGCGATGCGCCGCCAGGACGCGATCGGCTGGGAGGTCTTCGCGAGCGACGACGCCAAGGAGGGGCCGCGCGCGTTCGCCGAGAAGCGCCCGCCCGTGTTCCACGGTCGATGACGAGCGGCCCGGAGCCGGGGTCGATCCGCGACTCGTCCCTCCCGTCCGCCCCGGCCGGACCGCGCGAGCGGCTGGCCGCCGCCGTCCGCAGCCTGCTCGACACGGTGCTGACCGTCGACGCCGACGGCGCCGCCGTCGACGAGGCGGCCGAGACCACCGAGGCCGTCGTGGCGCGGCTGCGCGCCCGCGGCCGGCGACGGGACGGCTGGTCGGCCCGGGCCCGCCGTCACGAGGACTACCTGCCGCGGAGCCCGGCGCTCGGCGCGCTCCACCCCTCGGCGCCGCCGCTCGCGTGGCGGGTGTGCGACGGGCGCTTCGTCGCCGAGGGCACCCTGGGGGCGGCCTTCGAGGGCCCGCCCGGCTACGTGCACGGCGGCTGGGTGGCGCTGCTGTTCGACGAAGCGCTCGGTGTCGCCAACGTGGCGGGCGGGGACCCGGGCATGACGGCGCGCCTGCACGTCCGCTACCGCCGGCCGACGCCGCTGCACGCCCCGCTGCGGCTCGAGGCCTGGACGACGGGCCGGCAGGGGCGGCGCATCACGACGGCGGGGACGCTGCACGCGGGCCCGACGCTCTGCGCCGAGGCCGAGGGCCTCTTCGTCGACATCGGCGCCGATCGTGCCCTCGAGTACTTCGGCGAGCGCCCGGCGGTGCCGGACCCCGTCGACCCGCTGCCGTAGTCAGGCGAGCGCCGCCGCGCTCGCCCGGAGGCGCGGGGCCACCTCCTCGCCGAGCAGGGCGGCCTGGCCGGGGTCACGGGCGGAGACCGGGCCCGCGATGACCCAGTCGGCACCGGCGCGGGCGTAGCGGGCGAGGCCGTGGGCGACGCGGTCCGGGCCGCCGACGATCGTGCTCGGGTCGGGCCCGATCCGTCGCGCCTGCTCGCGGGCGTCGTCATCGTCGGCGGCGACGAGGACCAGCCCACCCCACGTGCACGCGAACGGCGACCGGGCCGCGTCACGACGGAGCGCAGCGGCGTGACGCCCGAAGACGGCGGGGGTCGACCCCCACTGGTTCCAGCCGTCGGCGTCGAGCGCGGCCACCCTGCGCACCGCCGGGAAGCCGCCGGCGACCCACACCGGGAAGCCGCGGTCGCGCGCCGCCGCGACCGCGGCGCGCAGCGCGCCCACGCGGTCACCGGCGGTCGGGGCCGGGACCCCGAAGGTGTCGTTCTCGTCCTGGCTCGCCGCATCGCCGGCGCCGATGCCCGCCACCAGCCGTCCCGGGGCCAGGCGAGCCACGGTCTCGAGGGCCGCGGCCAGGGCCGCCGGCGGGCGCAGGGACGCGCGCGCCACCAGCGTGCCGATTCGGATTCGCTCGGTGGCGGCGGCGACGGCGCCGAGCGCGGCCACGCACTCGATCGCGGGCCGGCGGTGACGACCGGCGTCGACGCGGAACAGGTGGTCGAAGACGAAGACGCCGTCGATGCCGACCGATTCGGCGGCGCGGGCGACCGTGACCAGCTCGGTCGGCTCGGTGACGAAGGACGGGAGGGTGAGGCCGACCTTCACGCCAGCTGGCGCGCGAGCGCGGCGGCGCCGACCACACCGGCGCGATCGCCGAGCGCGGCGGCGACGATCGGAACCTCGGGCCGGTAGGGCGCGCCCTCGAGGTGGGCGCCGAAGGCGTCGCGCAGCGGCGTCAGGAGCACGTCGCCGAGCCCGACGAGCCCGCCGGACACGACGATGAGCTCGGGATCGAGGATGTTGGCGAGGCCGGCGAACCCGAGGGCGACCTGGCGGGCGTACGCCTCGAGGATGCTCCGCCCGTCGGCGTCGCCCGCGGCCGCGGATTCGCCGACGTGCACGCTGGTGACGGCCCGCGGGTCGCCGCCGGCGCGGGACAGCACGTTCGGCGCCTCGCCGGCGGCCGCGCGCGCACGCGCCAGCGCGCCGAGCCCGCCCCCGCTCGCCTGGGCCTCCCAGTGGCCGGGCTCCCCGCAGGCGCACGCCGGGCCCTGCGGGTCGAACTGCCAGTGGCCGACCTCGGCCGCGAAGCCGTGGGCGCCTCGCGCGATGCGACCGTCGTGGATGATCCCGCCGCCGACCCCGGTGCCGAGGGTGATCACGAGCCCGTGCCGCACGCCCTGAGCGGCGCCGTACCGGAGCTCGCCCAGCGCGGCGACGTTGGCGTCGTTGTCGACCGCGACCGGCACGTCGAGCTGCTCGGTGAGGAGCGCCTGGAGCGGCACCCGGATGAGCTTCGGGATGTTCGGCGCGTAGTGGACGGTCCCGTGCCGGTCGACCATCCCTGCCGCGCCGACACCGACCGCGCCGACGCCGGGACGGGCCCCGGCCAGACGGTCGAAGAGCTCAACGATCGTGGCGAGCAGCGCCGGCCAGTCGGCTGGGGTCGGCGCCCGCTCCTCGACCTCGACCTGTCCCTTCCCGTCGACGACCGCGGCGCGCACGTTCGTGCCGCCGAGGTCGATGCCGACCGTCGGCGGGCCGCTCCGGGTCACTCGTTGCGTTCGATGGGGTGCACGGTGGCCGTCGAGGCCGGCTCGGGGGGCGGGACAGGCTCGGCCGACGGGCGCAGGTCGCGCTGCTCGTCGACGGCGCGTTCGGCGGCGTCGACCACCGCCTGGGCGGCCAGCAGGAGCTCCTGCGCGGCGCGCACGACGTGGTCGGCCACGTCGGGTCCGGCCTCCAGGAGCGCGTTCACGAGCGACTCGAGCGCGGTCGGCGGCGGGAGGCCCGGTCGGGGCGTGGTCGCCTCGTCCGGCTCGGGCCCGTCGGGGGTCGGCTGGTCGTCGCGCACCGGTTCCATCACGTCCCCTTCGGCCGTTCGTCGGCGACCCGGCCCGCTTCAGGGCTGGGCGCGCTCGGACTCTTTCTTCAGCTCCTTCAGCGCCGTGTTCACGATCATGCGGGCCGCTTGGCGCTTGATGAGACCGGGCAGCGGGATCGCCACGTCGATGGCGAGATCGTAGGCGACCCGCGTCCCGGCGCCCTCGGCCTCGAAGCCGTAGCGACCGTCGAGGCGGCGGAGCTTGTCGGCCTCCTCGAGCCGCCAGGAGAACGCGCCGGGCGCATCGGCGTAGTCGTAGGCGAGCACGTAGTGGATGCTCTGGCCGAGGCCGGCGACGCGGTACTCCACGCGGGTGCCCCGCCCATCGGCGTCACGCTCGAGCACGGCGACGTGCTTCACGTCCCGGGCCCAGTCGGGATACCGCTCGAAGTCGACGGCGACGGCGTAGACGCGCTCGGGCGTCGCCCCCACCGTGATGTGCTCGTGGGCCTCGTCGGCCATGCCCAGATCGAACCAAGCGCGCGCGCCCGCGCGCAAGCCCGCGTCAGGCCCGCTCCCGCCGGGCCGGGAACACGCCGTGCCGCGCGCCCCAGAGGCCGACGAGCCCGAGCGGCAGCATCGGGACGAGGATGCCGAAGGCGTCGGATGTGCCCGTGCCGGCGGCGATCGCCACCGACGCCGCCAGCGCGACGAACAGCTGGACCCGGACGGACCGGGGCGCCGAGCCCTGCGCGAGGAAGAGGGTGCCGACGACGATGTCGGCGCCGTTGGCATTGCGGGCCAGCGCCACGCCGAAGGCCCAGACCCACACGGCGATGCCGACGAGGAACAGCGTGACCGCGGTGGCGAGGCCGGCAGCATCGAGCGCGGAAACGCCCGCGGCGGTGGGGATCGCCGTCGCCGCGAACAGCGCCACGCTGACCCAGGACGCGGTCACGATCGCTCGTCCGGGGTACGGCTCCCTCACGCGCCGAGCGTATCGAGGCGCGGGTCAGGTGCTTCGGTCGAGTACGGCGAGGTCTCCGGCGGCGAGGGGCGCGAGGCGCGCCGCGAGCGTGTCGTAGGAGAACTCCTCGTGCGCCCGTCTCTGGGCGGCGGCACCGAGTCGATCCCGCAGGGCGCGGTCGCCGACGAGGCGCGCCACCGCGGCGCGCACCGCGGTGACGTCGCGCGGCTCGACGACGAAGCCGGTCTCCCCGTCCGCGACGGCTTCGTGAGCGCCGCCGCTGCGGCCCGCCACCGCCGGCACGCCGCACGCGGCGGCTTCGAGGAACACGATTCCGAAGCCCTCGGCTTCGAGGCCGCCCCACCGGTCGCGGCACAGCATGGCGAACGCGTCCGCGCACGCGTACAGGGCCGGGAGCTCGTGGGCCGGGACCCGACCGAGGAGGCGGGCCCGGCCGCCGAGGGACCGGGCTCGTCGCTCGAGGCGACGTCGGTCCCGCCCGTCGCCGGCGATGGCGACCTCGACGCCCTCGAGCCCCCGGACCGCCTCGAGCAGGACGTCGAAGCCCTTGCGGGGGACGAGCCGGCTGACGCCGAGCACGAGCGGCGCCTCGGGGTCGAGCCCGTGCCGTCGACGGGTGGCGCGGCGGGTCGCCTCGTCGGCGGGTGCGAAGCAATTCGAGTCGACCCCGGGCGGCACCACGAGCGTCGGGACTCGTCGCCCCGCGACTCGTGCCGCCTGGGTGGCGGCGAACTGGCCGGCGGCGACGACGCCGGCGGCGCGCCGCAGGGTCCGGCGGCCGAGCGTCGCCGTGCCGGGCAGGTGCCCGTAGACCGTCACCTCGGCGCCGTGCGCGACGACCACCGTCGGACGCTCGAGGCGAGCCGCGATGTGCCCGAGGGGGAACATCGGATCGACGAAGACGACGCCGGCCTCCACCTCGGCCGCGAGCGCATTGACGCGCCGCGCCAGGCTCGTCGTGGGCACGAGGAACCGGGCGTCGGTCCGCTCGATCCGGAACCCCTGCGCGGCGTCCCACGACGCCGCGTCCGGGTGCGCGGTCGTGAGCACGACGGTCTCGTCGCTGGGCAGCCGTCGCCAGAGCTCGTAGAGGTACGACTGGATCCCGCCCACCTTCGGCGGGAAGTCGTTCGTGACGAGGAGCGATCGAGTCACGCGGCGCGCCGGTGGCGCTACAGGTCGAGCGTCGCGCCCGACGTCACCCGGGCCCGGCGGAGGATCTTGGCCTTCATGGCCAGCAGGACGGGGCGCGGCGCCAGCGCGATCTCGCGCGCGACGGCGGTCGCCGCCTCGAGCACGGCGTCGGCGGGGACCACCCGCGTCGCCAGGCCGAGGGCGGCCGCTTCGGCGGCGTCGACGGACCGGCCGGTGAGCGCCAGGTCGCGGGCGACGCCGGCTCCGACGAGGTCGTGGAGCGGCGCGTAGACGACCGGGCTGAACCGGTGCTCCGGGTGCGCGAAGCGGGCGGTCTCGCTCGCCACCCGGAGGTCGCACATGACCGCGAGGTCGAAGCCGCCGCCGAGCGCGGGCCCGTTCACCGCCGCCACCGTGGGCAGCGGGAAGGTCAGGATCCGACGGTGCCATCGGTCGCTCGACGACCAGAGCGTCTCGGCGACGCTGGCGTCGGCGAACTCGTCGAGATCGAAGCCGGCGCTGAAGGTGTCGCCAGCGCCGGTCACCACGAGCGCCCGGAGCTCGTCGTCGTCGGCGAGACGGTCGAGGGCGTCGCTCATCTCGTCGCGGAGCGCGATCGAGAGGGCGTTGCGCTTCTCGGCTCGGTCGAGGCGCAGCACCGCGACGCCGTCGGGGTCGGGCCCGGTCAGGGCGACGAGCGGCACCGCTAGCTGGCCCGCTGGGACGCCACCGCGTCGTCGAAGGGCACCCGCTCGGCGATGAGCCGGCGGTAGTGCATGAGGGGCCGGGGTCGGCTGAACCCGACCGCGCCGACCAGGCGGCCGTCGCGTCCGACCGCGGCCACGAACCGCTGCTCGGCGAGGGAGCCGTCCACGACCTCGATGCGGTCGTCGCCGCGCACGCTGCCCGCGACCTGGATCTTCACGTCGTACTGGTCCGACCACACGAACGGGACCGGGTCGAAGGTGGGCGCGGCGCCGTCGCCGGCGAGGAGGCGACGGCCGACGAAGGCTCCCTGCTCGGCCGCGTTCGTCCAGTGCTCGAGCCGGATCGACTCGCCGTCGTAGAGCGCGCTGGGCCAGCGGGCGACGTCGCCGGCGGCGACGATGCCGGGAGCGGCCTGGCAGGTGGCGTCGCAGACCACGCCGTCGTCGATCCGGAGGCCGGAGCCCTCCAGCCAGTCGGTCGCCGGGCGCACCCCGATGCCGACGACGACGACGTCGGCGGCCACGCGGGTGCCGTCCCCGAGCAGGACCGCCTCGACTCGGTCGCCGCCCTCGAAGCCCGCCACCCCCACCCCGAGGCGGAGGTCGACGCCGTGGTCTCGGTGGAGCCGACCGAGCGCGTCGCCGAGCACCGGGCCGAGGCCGCGCACCATCGGGGCCGGCAGCGCCTCGAGGACCGTCACCGACAGGCCCCGACCCCGGCACGTCGCCGCCACCTCGGCCCCGATGAACCCGGCGCCGACCACGACGACCCGGGGGCCGCGCTCCAGCTCGTCGCGCAGCGCCTCGCAGTCGTCGAGGCTCCGCAAGAGGTGGATCCCCGGGAGCGGTGGCGTCCCTGGCAGCGTGCGCGGCACGGCCCCGGTGGCGAGGACGGCCCCGTCGAAGGACAGGCGCTCGCCGTCGGCGAGCGCCACCGTCCGGGCCCGGGCGTCGAGCGCCGCGGCGCGGCGGCCGAGCCGCCAGTCCAGGTCCAGGTCCTCGTAGGGCTGCCTGCGGAGCGCGGTCTGCTCGAGGTCCCACTCCCCCGCGAGGACCTCCTTCGAGAGCGGCGGGCGGTCGTAGGGGAGGTGGTCCTCGGCGCCGACGAACACCAGCCGTCCGCCGTAGCCGGCGGCACGGAGCTCCTCGGCGGCGCGCAGGCCCGCGAGGGCCGCCCCGACGACGACGACGGTGGAACGGTCGTCGAAGCGGCCCACCTGTCGGACGTTACCCGGGTCGATCCTCGGCACCGTCGGTCCCCTCGCCGCGCGTCGGAGACTCGCCCGATTGCTGACCCCCGTGTCATCCTTTGGCGCCCTCACGCCGCGCGCGGCCGTTCCGAAAGCCTGTCCATGCCCGAATCCGGTGTCCCCGTCGATGTGAGCGGTCGCTCGCTGCGGCTGCGCGACGTCGACCTGGACACCTTCCTGCACCCCGCCACCGTGGCCGTCATCGGGGCGTCAGAGGCGGCGCGCAAGCCGAACACGGCCATGACCCTGCGGATCAAGCAGTGGGCCGACGCGCACGGCGCATCCTTCTTTCCTGTGCACCCCGTGTACGAGACCGTCCTCGGTGCCCGCTGCTACGCCTCGATCGACCAGGTGCCCGGGACGATCGACCTGGCGGTGGTGCTCACCGGTCGAGCCGTGGAGTCCTTCGCGGAGGTCGTGGCCCGCGGGGCGAAGTTCGCCGTCATCTTCGCCGCCGGGTTCTCCGAGGTCGGCGCCGACGGGGAGGCCCTCGAGGCCCGGCTCGGCGAGCTGGTGCGTGCGGGCGACACCCACCTCCTCGGACCGAACACGAACCTGAACGCGTTCTCCGACTTCCGGGACGACCTCCCGGGCCCGTCGATCGCGCTGATCACCCAGAGCGGCCACCAGGGGCGGCCGGTGTTCCAGGGCCAGGAGCTGGGCATCGCCATCTCGCACTGGGCGCCGACCGGGAACGAGGTCGACCTCGAGTTCGCCGACTTCGCCCGCTACTTCGCGGCGCAGCCCGGCGTCGGGGTCGTCGCCGCCTACATCGAGGGGTTCAAGGACGGGCGGTCGCTCCTCCTCGCCCTGGACGCGGCGGCGCGGCGGCAGAAGCCGGTCGTGCTCGTGAAGGTGGGGCGGACCGACGAGGGCACGTCGATGGCTCGGGCGCACACCGGGCACCTCACCGGCGCCGACGCCGTCGTGTCGGCGGTGTTCCGGCAGTTCGGCGTCACCCGGGTCGACGGGCTCGACGAGCTCCTCGACGTGTCGGCCGCGTTCGCGCGCACGAAGCCGCCCCGGGGCGACGGGGTGTGCATCTACGCCATCTCGGGCGGCACCGGAGCCCACCTCGCCGACCTCGCCGCCGCCGCCGGGCTCCGACTGCCCGTCCTCGGCGCCGACACCCAGCGGGCGCTCCACGACGGGCTCATCCCCACCTACCTCCGGGTCTCGAACCCGGTCGACTGCGGCGGGCCGCCGGTCACGACCCCCGCCGGTCGCCGCATCCTCGAGCTGCTCCTCGCCGACCCGGCCGTCGACGTCCTCGTGTGCCCCATCACCGGCGCCCTCGACATGATGAGCAAGCCCCTGGCTCGTGACCTCGTCGCCGTCGCCGACACCACCGACAAGCCGATCTTCGTCGTCTGGGGCTCGCCGGTCGGCACCGAGCCCGCCTACACCGAGGTGCTGCTCGGCTCGCGGCTGCCGGTGTTCCGAACCTTCGGCAACTGCGTGCGCGCCGTGCGGGCCTACCTCGACTACTGGGACTTCGCGGCGCGGTACCGCTCGCCGTTCGACGACGTCCCGACCGAGCCCCGTCCCGCGGCCCGACGGGTCCGCCGCCTGCTCGCCACGGCCCCCGCGGGGGGCACGCTCTCGGAGGTCGCCGCCAAGCAGGTCCTCCAGGCCTACGGGGTGAAGCCGAGCCGGGACCGGCTCTGCACCACCGCCGCCGAGGCCGTCGACGCCGCGGCGCGGATCGGCTACCCGGTGGTGATGAAGGCGTCGTCGCCGGTGCTGACCCACAAGAGCGACCTCGGGCTCGTCGCCCTCGGCGTCACCACCGCGACGGCGGTGCGCAGCACGTTCGCCGACCTCCAGCGCCGGGCCCGGCAGGCGGCGGGGCGGCGAGGCCCGGTCGAGGGCGTGCTGGTGTGCGAGACCGTGCGCGACGGCGTCGAGATGGTCCTCGGCCTGGCCCAAGATCCCCTCCTGGGGCCGGTCGTCATGTGCGGCCTCGGCGGCGTGTTCGTCGAGGTGCTCGGCGACGTGAGCTTCCGCGTGCCGCCCTTCGGGCGTGACGAGGCGGCCCGCATGGTGCGCGAGCTGCGGGGCTACCCGCTGCTCGAGGGCGTCCGGGGCGCCAAGCCCGCCGACGTCGACGCGCTCCTCGACGCGATCATGAACGTCCAGCGGCTGGGGATGGACCTGGCCGGGCCGAGCAGCCCGGACGGGATCGCCGAGCTGGACATCAACCCGCTCGTGGTTCGGCCCCGCGGCGCGGTGGCCCTCGACGCCTTGGTGGTGCGGAAGTGAGCAACGTGGACGACGAGCTGCTGGCCCGGGTCGAGGACCACGTCCTCTGGCTGGTCCTGAACCGGCCCGAGGCGGGGAACGCGATCACCCCCGACATGCGGGACCGCATGATCGAGCACCTGACCGAGGTCAACAGCTCGCTCGTCGTCCGGGCCGTCGTCCTCACCGGCACCGGTGACCGGCACTTCTGCACCGGCGCCGACCTGCGGGTGGCGCGGCCGGGGCCGGCGGCCAGGCCGGACGGCGCGCCCGAGCGGGCGACCGGCGACCCGGCCCGCATGATCCGCACCGGGATCCAGCGGCTGATCGGCGCCATGCTGGACTGCGAGAAGCCGATCCTCGCCGCCGTGAACGGCACCGCCGCGGGGGGCGGCGCCGTGATGGTCCTGGCCGCGGACCTCGTGCTCGCCGCCGACCACGCCCGTCTCATCCAGGTGTTCGCGCGCCGCGGGCTCATCCCCGACGGCGGCGGCACCTACCTGCTGCCGCGGCTGGTCGGCCTCCAGAAGGCGAAGGAGCTCGTCTTCTTCGGTGACGACCTCCCCGCCGCCGACGCCGAGCGGATCGGGCTCGTGAACCGCGTGGTCCCGGCCGCGGATCTCGAGGCCACCGCCCGGGAGTGGGCCGGCCGGCTGGCGGCGGGGCCGACGAAGACGATCGGCTTCGCCAAGCGGCTCCTCAACCGCTCGCTCGACGTGGACCGCGCCACGCTCTTCGAGGAGGAGGCGCTGCTCGTGGAGCTGCTGTCCGGCACCAGCGATCAGGCCGAGGGGATGGCGAGCTTCCGGGAGCGCCGCCCGACCGCGTTCCAGGGCTGGTAGGTGGTGGCCTCGCCGCTCCGGGACCGCGCCGCCATCGTGGGCATCGGCCAGACGGCGTTCGGGAAGGGCCTGCCGGCGACCGAGCTGTCGCTCGCCTGCCAGGCGATCACGGCCGCCCTCGACGACTGCGCCATCCCCCCCGCCGAGGTGGACGGGCTCGCCTCCTACACGATGGAGCTGAACCGGGAGGTCGACGTGGCCCGCAACGTCGGCCTCGGCGACCTCTCCTTCTTCACCCAGGTCGGCTACGGCGGCGGCGCCGGCTGCGCCACCGTGCTGCAGGCGGCCATGGCCGTCGCCACCGGCCAGTGCCAGGTGGCGGTGGCGTGGCGGGCGCGGAAGCGGGCCGCGAAGACGAGCCGGCCGTGGGCCCAGGTGCCGCGCCGCCTCGACGACCACTGGCAGTGGAGCCGCCCCTTCGGGCTCCTGCGCCCGGTCGACGAGGTCGCGATGCTGACGCGCCGCTACATGCACGAGTACGGGGCGACGCGCGATCACCTGGCCAACGTCGCCCTCGCGTTCCGGAAGCACGCCAACCGCAACCCGGCGGCGACGATGCACGACAAGCCGCTCTCTCGGCGCGAGTACCTCGAGGGGCGCTGGATCTCCGAGCCGCTCTGCCTCTACGACAACTGCCTCGAGACCGACGGGGCCCTCGCGGTGGTCCTGGTCGCGGCCGAGCGGGCCGTCGACCTCCCGCGGCGACCGGTCTACGTGCACGCGGGCGCGCAGGGCCTGCCCCGCCAGCACCAGACGATGATCAACTACTTCAACGACGACCCGCTGTCGGGTCCGTCGTGGGCCGCCGCCGGCCCGCTGTGGCGGAACGCCGCCTTCGGCCCGGCGGACGTGAAGGTGGCGCAGATCTACGACGCCTTCAGCCCGCTCGTCCCGCTCTCCCTCGAGGGCTACGGCTTCTGCGCCCGCGGCGAGGGCGGCCCGTTCACCGACGGCGGGGCGCTCGAGTGGCCCGACGGCCGCCTGCCGACGAACACGTCCGGCGGCGGGATGTCGGAGGCGTACGTGCACGGCTTCAACCTCGTGCTCGAGGGGGTCCGCCAGCTTCGGGGCACCTCGACGAGCCAGGTCGCCGGCGCCGACACCTGCCTCGTCACCAGCGGCGAGGGCGTGCCGACCAGCGCCCTGCTCCTCCGGAACTAGGAGCGGGCGTGGAGACCGGGTTCGTGCTGCCCGACCTCGAGAGCGAGGACAGCGCCGAGTTCTGGGCCGGCTGTGCCCGCGGCGAGCTGCTCGTGCAGGTGTGCGCGCGCTGCGGCCAGTGGCGCTTCCCGCCCCGGCCGATGTGCCCGCGCTGCCAGTCGCTCGAGTTCACGTGGACCCCGACGTCCGGTCGGGGCCGGGTGTGGTCGTTCGTCGTGCCCCACCCGCCGCTCCTCCCCGCCTACGCCGAGCTGGCCCCGTACAACGTGGTCGTCGTCGCCCTCGAGGAGAACCCGACCATCCGGATGGTGGGCAACCTGGTCGAGGACGCCGACGGCCCCATCAACGCGGTGGACCCGGCGACGATCGAGATCGGCGAGCCGGTGCGAGTGGTGTTCGCTCGGGTCGAGGACGTCAGCCTCCCCCGCTGGGTCCGGGTCGCGAACCGCGGTCGTGGGTCCGCTGGAGCGTCGTAGCCGGCGACGACCGGGATCCTCGCGAGCGCCGTCGGTCCCTCCGGAGGAGGGGCGTGAAGCCGGCTTCGGGCTGTCGACCCAGAGCCGATGCCCGCGGCGGGCCGAAACCCGACCCGCGACCAAGGAGTCCCGGCCCGGGCGAGCCGGGGGGCGAGGTACCGGCGCCGACGCCCGGCGGCGGTGGGACGGGGGGAGACCCGCCGGCACGCCGTGGCGTCAGCGCTGGACTGTGGCGGCCGCCGGTCGGCCTCAGGCCGCCTGGCGCTCGCCGGCGAACTCCGACGCGCGCTCGCCCCGCAGGTGGGCGAGGGTGCGCTCCCAGCGCAGCTGGGCCGCGATCCACGCCAGCGCCCGCTCTCGATCCAGGTTCGTGGTGGCCATCGTTCTCTCCTCGCCGTCCCTTGCGCATCGGTGCACAAGGTCGAGCGTGTTGACTTCAACAGTATTCACTCTTAGGGTATTTCCTGTCAAGGTTAGTGACGCCCGTCACACCCCCGGCTCCCGCCGGGCCGGGCATCCTTGAGGACCCGTGACCACCGAACCCGCCTGCCCCTGGCGCATCGACGACCTCGCCCACCGGGGCGGCGTGACGGTCGACACCATCCGCTACTACCAGCGGGAGGGGCTGGTCCCCGAGGGGCGGCGGGCCGGCCGGGTCAAGCTCTACGGCCCGACCCACCTCGAGCGCCTCGAGCGCATCCGGGACCTCCAGGGGCGAGGCTTCTCGCTCGCCGCCATCCGGGCCCTGCTGGCCGGCGACCGCGAGCACCTCGTCGAGGCCATCTTCGCCGACCGGGGCGAGGGCCAGGGCTACGACCTCGACGCCCTCGTCGAGCGGTCGGGCGTCGAGCCCGGCCTCTGCGCCGCGCTCCGATCGTCGGGCCTGCTGCGCGACCCCGCCGACTACGGGCGGGAGACCTACGACGCCGAGGACCTCGACCTGCTGCGGACGATGGCCGAGCTCGAGCGCGTCGGCCTGCCGACGAAGGCCCTCGTCGCGCTGGGCCGGATCTACGCCGACGGGGTCGAGGCCATCCAGGCCGATGTGCTCGAGCTGTTCAGCACCGGCGGCGCCACCGAGTGGGCGCCGGGCGAGCTCGAGGCGCTCCGCGCCGTCGCCGCCCGGAACACCACGCAGGTCCTGCCCCTGATGCGACGACTCGTCGACTACCTCCACCACCGCACGATCCAGCGGCTGACGCTGGAGGCGATCGAGCGGGACACGCTGCCGAGCCCCGACCGCTAGCGGGCCCGGCGGCGCCGGGCGGTCCCGACGTCAGTCGTCGATGTGCCAGATGCGCGCCGCGTTCTCGCCGATGATCTTGGCCTTCTCGGCGTTCGGGATGTGACCCATCGTGTCTTCGATGACCTTCCGCGAGTACGGCCAGTCGTTGCCGTGGTGCGGGTAGTCGCTGGACCACATGATGTTGTCGATCCCGGCCGCGTGCCGCAGGGCGATTCCCGACCGGTCGGTGATGAACGTTGCCGCGTTGTTCCGGTACCAGTACGCGGACGGCGGCTCCTTGATCGGCAGGTCCCCCCACACCCGGTTCCGCCAGTAGCGGTCGTCGATCGCCTCGATGAGGTGCGGGATCCACCCGACGCCGGTCTCGATCCAGCACATCTGGAGCTCGGGGAACCGCTCGAAGACGCCCGTGAAGATCATCTGGGTGATGTTGCCGGCGCACATCGAGAAGACGTGGCTCATGCCCCCGATCGCCTTCGCGCGCGTCGCCTCGCTCGTCATGTCGTACATCGCGCTGCCGGTCCTCGCCGCCGACTTGCGCGCCGTCGCCCGCTGCTTCCGGCTGACGATGTTGATGTGGACGGCGACGGGGATGCCCTCGTCGACCGCGGCGGCCCAGAACGGGTCATCGTCAGCCGAGAGGCTTTCCTTCCCGGAGGGCCAGTTCGAGATGATCACGCCCTTCGCGCCGCGAGCCTTCGCCTTGCGGAGCGCGTCGACCGCCTGATCGACGCCGAGCGACGGCATCTGGGCCAGGCCGATGAGGCGGCTGGGATCCGGCGCGCAGAACTCCTCGAACAGGAAGTTGTTGTAGGCGTCGATGCCGGCGAGCACGAAGTCGTCGTCGTCGTCGCCCAGGAAGTGGCTGATCGTCCGCTGCGGCGGGTAGAGCACCTCGGCCCACACCCCGTCGATGTCCATGTCCTTCAGCCGCTCGGCGCCGTTGTAGCAGCCGGGGCGAGCGTCCGCGTAGGTGACCCCGAACCACCGGAACTTGTCCCACGGCATGCCGGGCGTCGACACGAGGCCGATGGGGTCGGGATCGCCGCCCACCGCGGTCAGCCACGCGTCGCCCCCGGCCGGGTCCTTGGCCAGCTTCGGCGCCTTCTCCTGGAAGCGCTCCGGCAGCCAGTTCTTCCAGATGTCCGGCGGTTCCAGGATGTGACAGTCGGCGTCGACGACGCGGACCTCGCTCATCGGCTCCTCCAAGCTCGGCCGTCGAGCCGCCAGAGTAGGCTGACGCCAGCGTCAGCAACACCTTGCCGGGGCACCGACCGGGCCGCCCCGGGCTCGCGGTCCAGGAGGAAGCACTGGCGACGGCCCTGCTCGACGGCCTGCGCGTCCTCGACCTGGCCGGCGAGCCGGCGGCGATGACCGGCCGCATCCTCGCCGACCTCGGCGCGCAGGTCGTGCTCGTCGAGCCGCCGGGCGGCCATCCGCTGCGGGTGCAGGCCGCCCGGTTCCTCGCCTGGGGCGCCGGGAAGGATCCCGTCACCGTCACCGGCCCCGACGACCCCGCCCTCGACCGACTGCTCGGCGGCGCCGACCTCGTCGTCGACACGCCGGGCTTCCCCGGCGCCCTCACGCTCGATCCGGCGCGGGCGCCGGACGCGGTGTGGGTCAGCGTCACCCCCTTCGGCGGGCGCGGGCCCCGCAGCGGCTGGTCCGCGAGCGACCTCGGGGTCATGGCGGCGAGCGCCAACATGTACTCCACCGGGGATCCCGACCGCGCGCCCGTCCGCTGCACCGAGCCGTCCGGGTACGCGCACACCGGCCCCGAGGCCGCCTTCGCGGCCCTGACCGCGCTGTGGACCGGGCGCCCACAGCGCGTCGACGTCTCCATGCAGGAGACCGTCTTCTCGGCCAACATGGGGACGCCGGCGCGCTTCCCCCAGACCGGGTTCCGCGGCGTCCGCCGCGGCGCGAGCATCGGCCGCACCCGCGAGATCTGGCCGACCCGCGACGGGTTCGTGTCGTTCGGGCTGCGAGGCGGCAAGGCCCGGGTGCCGAGCCTCCGGCTCATCACCCGCCTCGTCGCCGACGCCGGCCTCGACGCCTCCGCGCTCGAGGCGCAGGACTGGTCGACGTGGTCGCCGAACAGCGCCGACGACGCGGTGCTGCGCGCCGTCGAGGCCCCGATCGCCGAGTACTTCGCCACGCGCACGATGCAGGAGCTCTACGACACCGCGTGCGCGACGAACCTCATGCTGGCGCCGGCGAACTCGCCCCGGGAGATCCTGGCCAGCCTCCAGCTCGAGGCGCGCGGGTTCTTCACCACGCTGGGATCGGTCCCCCAGTTCCCCGCCACGTTCGTCCACGTGCGCGACCGGCATGGCAAGGTCGACCCCGCCGGGCCGCGCGCGCCCGCACCCGAGGAGGCCGGCGGCCCGACCCCGCCGACCTGGTCCGCCGGGCCGCGTCCCTCGCCGCGGCCCGGACCACCGACCGAGGGAGCGTGGCACGGGGTCCGGATCCTCGAGTTCGGATCCGGGGCTGCGGGGCCGATCGCGACGCGCTACTTCGTGGAGCACGGGGCCACCGTCTTGCGCGTCGAGTCGCGCAGCCGTCCCGACTTCCTCCGGGTCTACGCCCTCGGCCCCGACAACCCGCACGGGCTCGAGGGGGCCCCCATGTACGACGCGCTGAACGTCGGGAAGCGCAACGTGACCCTGAACCTGAAGGACCCCGACGCGGTGGAGCTGGTGCGTCGGCTCGTCGTTGAGTGGGCCGACGCCGTCGCTGAGAACTTCGCGCCGCGCGCCATGAAGTCGTTCGGGCTCGACTACGACTCCCTGGCGGCCCGCAAGCCCGACCTCGTGATGGTGAGCGCGTGCCTGAACGGCCAGACCGGCCCCCACCGCGACTATCCCGGGTTCGGCGGCCAGGGGGCCGCGCTCTCGGGCTTCAACTGGCTGACCGGCTGGCCCGACCGGGCGCCCGTCGGCCCCCACGGCACGATCACCGACTCGCTCGCACCCCGGTTCGTCGCCACCGCGCTCGCCGCCGGCCTCGACTACCGGCGTCGGACCGGGCGCGGCGTCTACCTCGACCTGGCCCAGGTCGAGACCGGCGTGTACTCGCTCGCCCCGTGGCTCATCGCCTACCAGCGCGACGGGGTCGTCGGCACCCGAGCCGGCAACCGGAGCCCGCGCGCCGTGCCCCACGGCGCGTTCCGCTGCGCGCCCGAGGCCGGCGTCGACGACCGCTGGGTCGCGCTCGCGACCTGGACCGACGAGGCCTGGGGCGCCCTGGCCGCGGTGGTCGGACTCGACGACCCGGAGCTGGCGACGGTCGCCGCCCGCCAGGCCCGTATCGACGAGGTCGAAGCCGCGGTCGAGGCCTGGACCTCCGGGCGCACCCGCGCCGCGGTGTGCGAGGCCCTGCAGCCCCTCGGCATCGAGGCGGTGCCCGTGGAGGACTTCGGCGACGTCCACGACGACCCGCAGGTCGCGGCGCGCGACCACTTCGTGCCGCTCGTGCACCCGGTGATGGGACCCGGCTGGTACGAGCGCACCGGCTTCCGCCTCTCCGACAGCCCGGCCGGCTACAAGCGGGCGGGCCCCACCCTCGGCCAGGACAACGACTGGGTCCTCGGGGAGCTGCTCGGCCTCTCGTCCGCCGAGCAGGACCGGCTGCGAGAGCAGGGCGCCGTCGAGTGACGGCGTCCCGACGTCAGCGGCCGCTCATGCCGGCATGCAGGCGCCGCCGTCGACGCACAGCACCTGACCCGTCACGAGCTCAGCGTCGTCGCTGGCGAAGAACAGCGCCGCCCCCGTGAGGTCCCAGGCGTCGAGCTTGCGCTTCATGGCGCTCATCATCGGGAGCATGTCGATGATGCTGTCGGGGACGATCTTCTTCGTCGCTTCGGTCATCGTGACACCCGGAGCGATGCAGTTCACGGTGATGTTGTACTGACCGAGCTGGCCGGCCAGGAACTTCGTGAGCCCGACGACGCCCCACTTGGTCTGGCTGTAGGTGAACGCCGCCACCTCGTGGAAGTCGCCCGGTGGCGTCATGTTGTAGATATAGGCCGCGCCGGAGGACTGGTTGATGATCCGCCCGCGGTGCTGCTCCACCATGTGGGGCGCGCAGGCGCGGGCCATGAGCCACGCGCCGTGCAGGTTCACGTCGAAGACGCGCTTCAGGTACCCGTAGTCGTTGCGCTCGTTGTCGATGTCGTAGTACAGGGCGGCGTTGTTGACGAGGATGTCGAGCCGGCCGAACCGCTGCTTCGTCTCCGCCGCGCAGTCGAGCGCCGACTGCTCGTCCGAGATGTCCGTGCGGACGAACTCGACGTCGCCCTTGCCGTCGAGGTGCTGCATCGCGGAGCGGGCGCGGTCCTCGTTGATCTCGGCCACGACGACCTTCGCTCCCTCCTGGAGGAAGCGCTCGGCGTAGGCCAAGCCGATCCCCTGCCCGGCGCCGGTGATCACGGCCACCCGGTCCTCCAGCCGACCCATCCCGGTCCTCTCCTCCATCGCTCGACCGGCTCAGCCCTTGCGGGTCCGGCCGATCAGGTTGAACGTCTCGGTGACGACGGGCGCCTTCGACTGCTCGTGCCGCCACGTGGTCTCGACGACGACGAAGGTCATGACCGCGGCGTCGGTCTCGCGCTCGTAGACGGCCAGGATCTTCCCCTCCCCCACCAGCACGTCCCCGACGACGATCGGGCGGTGGTAGGTGAACTCCTGCTCGCCGTGGAGGATGAGCGCGCCCTTCCCGTACAGCTCGCCCATGACCGCGTGCATCGGGTTCTGGCCCACGGTCGGGTCCTCGGGCTGCTCCTCCTCCCACCGGCCCATGTGCTGCATCGCGAACGAGAACGTGGGCGGGGCCGGGATCGAGTCGAAGCCGGCGGCGCGCGCCGCCTTCGGATCCCGGTACACCGGGTTGTCGTCCTGCACCGCGGCGGCGAAGAAGCTCACCGGGCCGCGCTCGATCCGAACCTTGAACGCGCCGGTGGGTTTCCCGACGATGCTCGTGTCGACAGCCATGTGTGGGTTCTCCCTCGTCTTCGGCGACGACGCGCGTGGTTGTCCAGCGCGTCGGCGGCCGCGATACGGTGACGCCGGCGTCAGTTTTCAACGAAGGAGGAAGGGCTCGCAAATGGGCTTGCTCGACGGGAAAGTGGCGGTCGTCACCGGAGCGGGGAACGGCGTCGGGCGCGGCGAGGCGATCCTGCTCGCCGACCACGGCGCGAAGGTGGTCGTCAACGACCTCGGCGGCTCGGTGACCGGCGACGGGAGCGGCGACCAGCGCGTCGCCGACGAGGTCGTCGACGTGATCGCCGGCCGCGGCGGCGAGGCCCTCGCCAACTACAGCAGCGTCGCCGACTTCGACGAGGCCAAGAGCATCGTCGACGCGGCCCTCGACCGCTTCGGCCGGCTCGACGCGATCGTCAACAACGCCGGCGTGCTGCGGGACCGGATGATGTTCTCGATGAGCCCGGAGGACTTCGACACGGTCCTGAAGGTGCACCTGTACGGGACCTGGAACACCATGCACCACGCCTCGGTGTACTGGCGGGCCGAATCGAAGGAGGGCCGCCAGCCCAGCGCGTCGATCGTCAACACCGTCTCGAGCGCCGGGCTCCAGGGCCAGGCCAGCCAGATCAACTACGGCGCCGCGAAGGCGGGCATCGCGGCCATGACGGTCATCGCCAGCCTCGAGCTCTCCCGCTACGGCGTCCGGGCCAACTGCATCGGGCCCGGGGGGTTCACCCGCATGGTCGGCCAAGCCCGGGCCGACATCGAGGTGAGGCACCCCGAGGAGTACACCGCGTTCGACCCCATGAACCCCGGCAACTCGGCGCCGGCGGTGGCGTGGCTCGTCTCCGACGACTCGAAGCCCGTGACCGGCCAGGTCCTCCGCATGGTCGGGAACTCGCTCTGCGTGTACGAGCCCTGGCGCATGGGCGAGGAGTTCTTCGCCACCGACAAGGACGGCAGCCCCACCCAGTGGGACCCGGCCCAGGTCGGCCACATCCTGAACCGCTACGTGTTCCACACCGCCAACCCGGGCATCGACGCGCAGCGCCGGAGGTAGCGGCCGCCGATGGGCTCCTTCCCCGACTACGAGACGCTCGGCTACGAGGAGCGCAACGGTGTCGCCTGGGTGACCCTGAACCGGCCTGAGCGTCACAACGCCTTCAACTCCCTCATGCAGCGCGAGCTCCACGACTGCTGGCGGTCCCTGCGCTGGCAGGAGTCGGTGCGCTGCGTCGTCCTCACCGGAGCCGGCGACCGGGCCTTCTGCACCGGCATCGACCGCATGGAGCAGATGGGCGGCGACACCGACGAGACCACGGACGCCACCGTGGTCGGCTCCCACGGCGGGACGCCGTTCCACTTCAACGACCCCGGCGACAACATCGGGCCGAAGAGCTCCGATCTCTGGAAGCCGGTGATCGCCGCCGTCAACGGCATGGCCTGCGGCGGCGCCTTCTACATGCTCGGCGAGGTCGAGTTCATCATCGCCGCCGAGCACGCCACGTTCTTCGACCCGCACGTCACCTACGGGATGACGGCGGCGTTCGAGCCCATCCACATGTCCGGCCGCATGCCGTTCGGCGAGATCATGCGCCTCTCGCTGCTCGGGAACTACGAGCGGCTGTCGGCGCGCCGGGCCTTCGAGGTCGGCCTGGTGTCGGAGGTGGTCCCCGGGCCGGAGCTGGCGGCCGCGGCGACGTGGGCGGCCGAGGCGATCGCGTCGCAGCCGCAGCTCGCGATCCAGGGGACGGTGCGCGCGATCTGGGCCGCCCGCGAGCTCTCCAATCGCCAGGCGGTGGCCCTCGGCTACGCCTTCGTCGGTCTCGGCACCGACCAGGACTCCCTCGCCGAAGGGCAGCGCCGCTTCGAGTCGGGAGAGCGGATCGAGTGGCGGCTGCGCTGACCGGGTCCGGCGCGCCCCTCCGGAGCCCGCGCTGACCGCTCCGGGCACCGGGGTCGCCATCGTCGGCGCGGCCCTGTCGGACTGCGGGCGGGTCGACACGAAGTCGGCGTTCGACCTGCACTTCCAGGCCGCGAGCCGCGCCATCGCCGACGCCGGGCTCACCAAGGACGACGTCGACGGGTTCGCGTCGTGCGGCACCGGGATCCTCGCGCCGATCCAGGTGGCCGAGTACTGCGGCCTCCGACCGAGCTGGGTCGACGGCACCCAAGTCGGCGGCAGCACCTGGGAGTTCATGGTCGAGCACGCGGCGGCGGCCATCGCGGCCGGCCACGCCGAGACCGTCGTGCTCGCCTACGGGTCGACGGCCCGGGCCGACCTGAAGCGCCGCCGTCGGACCGCGAACCTGTCGTTCGGCGACCGGGGCCCCCTGCAGTTTGAGGTGCCGTACGGGCACACGCTCATCGCCAAGTACGCGATGTCGGCGCGTCGCCACATGCACGAGTTCGGCACCACCCTCGACCAGCTGGCCGAGATCGCGGTGTCGACCCGCTCGAACGCGGCGCTGAACCCCGAGGCCTACTACCGGGACCCGATCACGATCGAGGACGTGCACCGATCCCGGCTCATCGCCGACCCGCTCACGAAGCTGCACTGCTGCATCCGAAGCGACGGGGGCGGCGCGGTCGTGCTGACGTCGGCGGATCGGGCTCGCGACCTGCGCCAGACCCCGGTGTGGGTGCTCGGCACGGGCGAGGCGGTCTCCCACACCGCAATGACCGAGTGGCCCGACTTCACCGAGTCCCCGGCCCGGCGCTCGGCCGCGCCCGCGTTCGCACGAGCGGGGGTGACGCCCGCGGACGTCGACTGCTGCCAGATCTACGACGCGTTCACGCCGATGGTGCTGCTCACGCTCGAGGCGCTGGGCTTCTGCGGACGGGGCGAGGGCGGGCCGTTCGTCGCCGATGGCCGGCTGCGCGTCGGTGGGGCGCTCCCGACCAACACCGACGGCGGCGGGCTCTCGGCCTGTCATCCCGGCATGCGCGGGATGTTCCTGCTCGTCGAGGCGGTCCGGCAGCTGCGCGGCGAGGCCGGCGCCCGACAGGTGCCCGACGCCCAGCTGTGCTGCGTGAACGGCACCGGCGGCTGGTTCTCGTCGGCGTCGACGGTGATCCTGGGCCGCGACTGACGGGGCGGCCGGGGTCAGGCGGGGGCCGGACCGGGAGCGCCGAAGAACCCGCGGTGGACGACGGTGGTGAGCGTGTCGAGCGTCGCGGCGTCGCCGGCCGCGATCCGGCCCGAGGCGACCCCGTAGCTGAAGCGCTCGAGCATGGCCATCAGCGCGCCCACCGCCGCGGCCTCGCCCGCCGGGGGCGCGCCCGCCTCCCGCATGCGGAGCGCGAGCCGGTCGCCGATGGCGGTGAACGCGCGGACGCCGAGCCGGTCGACCTGGCGGTCGCCGACCTGATCCTCCATCCAGGCGCGAATCACCGGGCCGTAGTGGCGGTAGATGTCGAGGAAGCGACCGAGGAAGCGGCGCAGCTCGGCGCGACCGGCGGCGTCGGCGCCGATCGGCCCGACGGCGGCGGCGAGCTCGGTGAGCCGATGGGCGCAGTCGACGGCCAGGGCTCGCAGCAGGTCCTCCTTGTTCGAGAAATAGAGGTAGAAGGTCCCGTGCGACGTGCGGGCGGCGCGCACGATGTCGTCGACGCGGGCGGCGTGGTAGCCCCGCCGGGCGAAGACCCGCAGGCCCCCGTCGAGGAGCCGCCCCAGCGTGCGCCGGCCCTGGGCCCGCAGCTCGCGCTGCTGCGCTGGGAGCCCGGCGCTGCCGCCGTCCGGCCGCGGCAATGACTTGTACGATGCGTCGGCGCCCACCGGGGGCTCGTCGCGTGTCGCCGCGTCGCCCATCGGAACCGAGCCTGCTCGAGAGCCCATCATGCTCGCCGCCACCCTACGCGAAGCCGCTCGCCGCTTCGCCGACGTGCCCGCCGCGGTAACCGAGGACGGCTGGGCGCTCACGTACCGGGACTTGGATCGCATCTCCGACGAGGTCGCCGCGGGCCTCACGCGCCGCGGCCTCCGGTCCGGTGACGTGCTCGCGCTGGTGCTCCCACCCGGCGCGGAGTACCTCCTCTCCTACCTCGCCGCGGCGAAGGTCGGCGCGATCACCGCGGGCGTGAACGACCGCTTCACCGGGCCCGAGCGCGCGACCGTCCTCGAGCGGGCGCAGCCCCGGCTCGTCCTCACCGAGCCGGGTGTGGCCGTGGCGGACTTCGACCGCGTCGAGCTCGCGCCCGCCGCCGGGGCCGACGACGTGCACACGGCCCTCCGGGCCGCGGAGCCGATCCCCCGAGCCGTCCCCGACGACCCGGATCGGCCGGTCGCGATCGTCTTCACGTCCGGGACGACGGGGATCCCGAAGGGCGCCCTGTACGGGAACCGGCAGCTGGCCTTCATCACCGCCACCGACGTCGGCGAGGCCTGGGGTGGCGGCACCCGCAGCTTCAGCGGCACCTCGTTCGCGCACCTGGGGTTCATGACGAAGCTGCCGGGCAACCTCCGCCGGGGTGGGACCAGCTTCATCCTGCGCCGGTGGAGCGCGCACACCGCGCTGACGCTCCTGGCCGAGCAGCGGATGACGACCGTGGCGGGCGTGCCGACGCAGCTCGCGCTCATGCTGCGCCAGCCCGACTTCGACGCCTTCGACCTCGAGAGCGTGCGCTTCATCGTCGCCGGCGGCGGCCCGATCACGCCCGGTCTGGCCGAGGAGGCCCGGGCCCGGTTCGGCGCCGCGCTCGCGACCCGCTACTCCTGCACCGAGGCCGGGATCGGGCTCGGCACCGCGTTCGACGACCCCGACGAGGACGCCGTCGTGAGCGTCGGACGCCCCCATCCGGCCGTCGACCTCGCGATCCTCGACGAGGACGACCAGGCGGTGCCGGCGGGCGACGTCGGCGCCGTCTGCCTGCGCTCGCCCGCGGTCATGACCGCCTACTGGCGGGACCCCGACGCCACCCGCGCCGCGTTCACCGCCGACGGGTTCGTGCGCACCGGCGACCTGGGTTGGCTCGACGAGCGCGGGCGCCTGCGCCTCGTGGGCCGCACCAAGGAGATGTACGTCCGCGGCGGCTACAACGTCTACCCGGTCGAGGTCGAGGCGTCGCTCTCGACCCACCCCGAGGTGACCGCCGTCGCCGTGGTGGCTCGACCCGACCCGGTCATGGGCGAGGTGGGGATCGCGGTCGTCGTGCCTCGCCACCCCGCCCGTCCGCCGACGCTCGAGCAGCTCCGCGCCCACGGAGCCAGCCGCCTGGCTCGCTACAAGCTGCCCGAGGAGCTGCGGGTCGTCGAGGCCCTCCCGCTCACGGCCATGGACAAGGTCGACCGGCGCGCCCTCGCCCGACACGTCGGCCAGCTCGAGGCGGGCTGAGCGGTGCCGACGGGGCCCGGCGTCGACGAGCTGGCGGCGATCGCCCGCGCCCACGCCGCCGCCGAGGCCGCCGACGACCTCGAGGGCACGCTCGCGACGCTCGACGACAACCCGGTGTACGAGCTGCTCCCGATGGGCGTGGCCTTCCGTGGTCGCGCCGCGGCCCGCGCCTACTACGAACACTTCTTCGGGACGGTGCGGCCGCTCGTCCGCGGCTACGAGCTCCGCGACGAGTGGGTGAACGACCGCGGCCTGGCCCAGGAGTACCTGATCGAGTTCGGGCTGGCCGAGGGTGTCGAGCGCCATCCCGTCCTGTCGATCCTCACCTTCGGCGCCGCGGCGTTGTCGGGTGAGCGTGTGTACGGCAGCGACCGGCTCCTGGTCCTGCTGTTCGGTCCGGTCCTCGGGCTGGCCCGTCCCCTCGGCTGACGGGCGGCCGCGCCGCGGCGACAGCCCGGACAGGCGAACAAAAGGCCGGGGCATGATGCCCCGACCGGCGCGCCGATCGACTAGAAAGCACCGGATGCGTCTGCGCTGGTTGATCCTGCTCGTGAGCGTCGCGGTCGTCGCGGCGGCGTGTGGCGGTGGCGGCACCGTGGCCGCCAAGCACAAGAAGCTGCCGCCCACCACGGTGACGACCGCCGGGCCGCCCGTGGCGCCCCTCACCGGCCTGCCCGACAACGCCGCGCAGGCGCTCACCCGTCCCGCCCTGTCGATCAAGATCGAGAACACGCCCGAGGCGCGGCCCCAGACCGGCCTCGACGTCGCGGACGTGGTCTACGAGGAGATCACCGAGGGGAACATCACCCGCTTCATCGCGGTCTACAACTCGACGATCCCACCGATCGCCGGACCGGTGCGATCGGGGCGGGCGATGGACCCCGACATCCTGATCCCCCTCGGCGGGATCTTCGCCTACTCGGGCGGCATCCAGCAGACCGTGGACGCGATCAGCCGGACGCCGGGCGTCAACGTCATCGTCGACACCGGCTCCGACCCCGCGCTGTTCCGCGACCACACCAAGTCGGCACCGCACAACCTCTACGCCCACGCCGACCAGCTGCTGGCGCGGGGCGGGAAGCCGGTCCCGCCGTCCCCGCTGTTCCACTACCTGCAGCAGGGCGCGCAGTTCGCGGGTGACGGGGTCAAGCAGTTCAGCATCTCCTACGACACGCTGTATCGGCCGACCTACACCTACGACCCGGCGTCGAACACCTGGAAGCGCTCGATCGGCGGCACCGCGTTCATGGACACCGACGGCCAGCAGGTGGCGCCGACGAACGTGATCGTCCAGTTCGTGGGCTGCTGCCTCAACAGCCCCGAGGGAGCCAAGGACGTGACCGTGGGCTCCGGCGACATCACGGTGTTCAGCTCCGGCCGGATGACCAAGGGCACGTGGCGGCGCAGCAGCAACACCCAGCCCATCCAGTACTTCGACTCGAACGGGTCGCCGCTGCAGCTCACCCCCGGCCGCACCTGGGTCGAGTTCTTCCCCGTCACCGGCGAGGCCCTCGGGGTCTTCGGCGTGACGCCCGACCCGACCCGCACGATCCCGGTCACGACGCCGACCACGGCGCCGACCACCACGACCACCAAGAAGAAGCGCTGACGGCGTCGGCCCGGCGCGGCTAGCGCGTCGCCTCGTCGACGAGGCCGTACCGGCGCCGGATGGCCCGGTCCGCCGTCCCGAACAGCAGCTCGTCGACGAGGATCCCGATCACGAGGATCACGATCATCACCGAGATGAGGCTCGGCGCGTCCGAGAACTGACGGGCGAACTCGAGGCGCTCGCCGAGCGAGAACCGGCCGGGGATCTGCACGAGCAGCTCGCCGGCGAGGAGACTCCGCCACGCGAAGGCCCAGCCCTGCTTGAGCCCGGCCACGAACGCCGGCAGCGAGGCGGGGAGTACCACGTGGCGCAGCGTCGCGAAGCCGTGGGCGCCGAGCACCCGTCCCGCGCGCAGCCACAGCGGCGGGATGTGGTCGATGCCGCTGATGAGCCCGTTGGCGATCGACGGCGCCGCGCCCAGCACGACCACGAAGAGGATGGCTCCGTTCGTGAGCTTGAAGAGGAGGATCGCGAGCGGGAACCAGGCGATGCTCGGCATCGTCTGCAGGCCCGTGATCAGCGATCCGAACGCCGCGCGCAGCACCCGGCTGCGGGCCACGAGCGCGCCGAGGGTCGAGCCGATGAGGATGGCGAGGCCGAACCCTTCGACGGCGCGGCCGAGCGTCGTCCCCGCCGCGTCCATGAGGTCGCCGAAGTTCGAGTAGAGCGTGTGGAACACCTTGCCGGGCCCGGGCAGCAGGTACTCCGGGCGCCAGCCGGTCCAGACCACGCCCTGCCAGAAGGCCAGGAAGATCGCGACGGCGAGGGCCTTCGGCCACAGGTGCGACCACAGGCGGGCGGCCCGGCCGCGCGCGGGCCGGAGCTCGAGCTCCAGCGCGTCGAGCCCGGACAGCTGGGCGTCGATCCCCGTCGCGTCGTCCCGGCGCGGGGAGTCAGTCGTGGCCATGTCGGCTCACCTCCTGGCGCATCTGGTCGGTGATCGTGGCCGCGAGCGACGCCACCGACGCCGAGTCGATCCGGCGGGGGCGCTCGATGGCGACGGGGAACTCGGCGATCACCCGACCCGGGCGGCTCGAGAGCAGGACGACGCGGTCACCGAGACGCACCGCCTCCCGCACGTTGTGGGTGACGAAGAGCACGCTCATCCCGCGGTCGCGCCAGATCCGCTCGACCTCGTCGTGCAGCGCGTCGCGCGTCATGGCGTCGAGCGCCCCGAACGGCTCGTCCATCAACAGGACGTCGGTCTGCTGGCCGAGGGCGCGCGCGAGCGCGATCCGCTGGCGCATGCCGCCGGACAGCTCGTGCGGTCGCTGGCTCGCGAACTCGCGCAGGCGCACCAGCTCGAGGAGCTCCTGAACCCGGTCCCGCCGCTCGGCGCGGCCCATCCCGCCGAGGCGCAGCGGCAGCTCGATGTTGCGGGCGCAGGTCAGCCACGGGAACAGCGCCGGGTCCTGGAACATGAGGCTGGCTCGCCCCTCGACCTGGACCCGGCCGGAGCTCGGCCGGTCGAGGCCAGCCACGAGGTTCAACAGCGTGCTCTTGCCGCACCCGGAGGCGCCGAGCACGCAGACGAACTGGCCCGGTTCGACATCGAGGCTCAGCCGGTCGAGGGCGTGCACGGCCCGGGACGCCTCGCCGAACAGCTTCGTGACCGCTTCGACGCGGACCGACCCGACCCGTGACGGCGCACCGACGACGTCGGTTGACGACGGTGCCGCCCGGCGCCGGGCCCAGACGCTCACGGTCACGACGTCGACACCGCGGGCTTGCCTCTCGCCCGCAGCACCCGGTTCAGGATGCGCACGTCGAAGATGCCGTTCACCCTCGCGGCGGCGAGCAGCCCGAGCTGATGAGCCTCCTGGGCCTGGGTCCGCAGCGACGAGCCGATCGGGTCGTTCGTGAAGGTGATCGCGGCGAACGACGCCGTGATGAGGGTCGCCCGCAAGGACTGGCCCGTGGCCGCCTGGATCCCCTGCGCGACCAGCTGCTCGGCGCGCGTCGGATCGCTCTGGACGAGGCCGACGGCGTCGACCTGGCCCTCGAGGAGCGCCTGGATGACGTCGGCGTGGGCCTTCAGGTAGTCGGTGCGGACGACGAGCTCGGTGGTGGCGAAGCGCCCCTGCGGCCACAGCGCTCGCTCGTCGACGAGCACCTTGCCCCCGCCGTCGGTGACCAGGCGCGTCGCCCAGGGTTCGGGCACCCACGCCCCGTCGATCTGGTGCTGCTCGAAGGCCTGCAGCGTCACCGCGTTGTCCTCGGGCCGGATCGACACGTCGCCACCGCCGTTCACCGAGGTCTTGAGGCCGTGCTGCTTCAGCCAGGTGCGGAGCGCCACGTCCTGGGTGTTGCCGAGCTGGGGTGACGCCACGACCTTGCCCTTGAGGTCCGCGGCCTTGGTGATGCCCGGCCGCACGACGAGGAAGGCGCCTCCCGACGCCGCGCCGGCGACGATGCGCACCGCGCCGTGCGACTGGATGAAGGCGTTGATCGCGGGGTTGGGCCCGACGTAGCTGGCGTCGATCGAGTTCGAGAGCAGCGCTTCGACCGCGGCGGGGCCGGCGCTGAACGTCGACAGCTTCAGGGTCACGCTCGGCCCGAGGGCGGCCTTGAAGAGCCCGCCTTGAACGCCGACGAGGGGCGTGGCGTGGGTGACGTTCGGGAAGTAGCCGAGCCGCAGGGTGCCGGATCCTGCTGGCGCCGCCGACGCCGCCGACCCGGCCGCGGTCGTCGCCCCGATCGCCGCGGCCGCCATCGCGAGCGCCACCGCCGTTCGCAGGACCCGCCGGCTCGTGCCCATGCCTCGCCTCCACCCGGCTCGCCTTTCCTGGCATTCCCGGGAAAGTTGATTAATAAGGGTGGGAAACTAAAGTATGAGGGGTGGACGGGTCAAGCGGGCCCGGGCCCCAGATCCTCGGGGGATCGCCATGTGGATCAACCGGCGCACCGACTACGCCACCCGGGCCGTGCTGGCCCTGGCCCTGGCCGACGACGGCCGGCCCCACAAGCTCCAGGAGCTCGCCGAGGCGACGAGCACGCCGCTCACCGTCCTCGAGCAGCTCCTCCCCCAGCTGCGGGCGGCGGGGATCGTGCGCTCCGAGCGCGGGCCCGCCGGCGGCTACCGGCTCAACCACCCCCCGGCCGAGATCACCCTCGGCCGCGTGGTCCGGCTGATCCAGGGGCCGCTGGCCCCGATCGCCTGCGCCACCCGCCACGACGCCGAGCCGTGCCCGATGGAGCTCGGCTGCAGCCTCCAGGCAACCTGGTCGGCGGTCCGGGACGCCACCATCGCCATCCTGGACGCCACGACCTTCGCCGACCTCGCCGCCCAGGCGGGTGGGCGCTGGGAGCCGCCGCCGGTGACGGTCGAGGTCACCGTGCCCGCCGGGGCCGGCCGCCGTCACCAGCCGACGGGCTGAGCGCACCGGGGCGACGCCGGGCGCCACCCGGCGGCAGCCCGGTCGGCCCGAGCGGCCCCTCGGGTACCGTTCTCGCCCGCATGGAGCTGGAGTTCACCCCCGAGCAGGAGGAGCTGCGCGCCGGCGTGCGCGCCCTGCTCGACCGGGAGTGCCCGATGAGCCTGGTGCGCGCCGTCGTCGAGGACGGCGCCGTCCCCGACGCCCTCTGGAAGCACATGGTCGAGCTCGGGTGGCCGGCGCTCACGGTCCCGGAGCCCCTCGGCGGTCTCGGCCTCGGCCCCGTCGAGCTCGCCGTCGTCGTCGAGGAGCTCGGGCGAGCCGTGGCGCCCGGCCCCTTCGTCCCGACGGTGTGCCAGTTCGCGCCCGCCGTCCGCGAAGCGGGTGACGCCGCGGCGCGGGAGCGCTTCCTGCCGCGAGTCGCCGACGGGTCGTTGACCGGTGCGCTGGCGGTCGCCGAACCCGGCCGGCCCGCCGACCCGGCGGCGGTGCTCGCGATCGCGACCCGAGACGGTGACGGCTGGGCGCTGTCGGGGACCAAGACCGCGGTCCTCGGCGGCGACCGCGCCGACGAGATCGTCGTCGTCGCACGCACCCCCGACACCGACGGCGACGACGGCATCCTCGCCCTCGTCGCCCCGCGCGCGGCGCTGGAGGTCACGCCCTGGCGGGCCCTCGACCCGACCCGCGGGCTCGTGACCATCCGACTCGACGGCGTGCACCTGGACCAGGACCGGCTCCTCGGCGAGCCGGGCCCCGACACCGCCGCCCGGCTCCGTCGCGCCATCGAGGAGGCCACCGCCGCCCTCGCCGTCGAGATCGTGGGGACCTGCCAGACCATCTTCGACGTCACCCTCGAGTACGCCAAGCAGCGCGAGCAGTTCGGCGTGCCGATCGGCTCGTTCCAGGCAATCAAGCACAAGTTCGCCGACATGCTGATCGCGCTCGAGCGGGCGCGCGCGACGTCGTACTTCGCTGCGCTCAGCCAGGCCGAGGACGACCCGAGCCGGGCCATCGCCACCGCGACCGCCAAGGCCGCGGCCGGGGACTGCCAACGTCGCCTGGCCAAAGAGGGGATCCAGATCCACGGCGGCATCGGATACACCTGGGCGCACGACATGCACCTCTACGTGCGCCGGGTGAAGACCGACGCCCAGCTGCTCGGCACCACCCACGAGCACCGGGCGCGGATCGCCACGCTGCTCGGCCTCTAACGCGACCGCCGCCCGGCACGAGCCGGGCGGCTGTCGTCACCCTGCACCGCCTAGGAGGTCAGAAGATGATCTCCCACAGCGCGTACCAGACGACCACGAGCACCACGCCCGTGCCGATGGCGCGCCAGTGGTTCTCGTAGATCCAGTTCGTGAGGTTGCCGGCGGCGCGCCCCCCGATGATGCCGAGGGCGTTCAGCTCGAACGCGGCCCAGATGACCGCGGTGATGATGAAGTAGACGGCGCGGTCACCGCTGTGCGTCACGTCGTAGAGGTTGCCGTTGAAGAAGTGCGCGGTGCCGATCATGAAGAAGAGCATCGGGAGCGAGAAGATCGTGTTCTGGCGCGATGCCAGCGCGGCCCGGCGGCCGGCGTCGGCGGCGGTCGGGTCGGCCTGCCCGCCCGCTTGCACGTTGCGGGCGTTGGCGATGACCGTCTTCTGGTTCGGCCAGATCACGAGCCACACGTTCAGGAACATCGTGACGCCCAGCAGGATGCCGGTCGCGATGCTGATCCCGCTCGAGCTCTTCCAGTAGTCACCGTTGACGAGCTCGGTCTTCAGCTTGCCGCCGCTGCTGAGGGACCGCTGGTCGACCAGCAGCAGGATGCCGAAGCCGAGGGTCGCGGCCGCCGCCCAGCGGAACCACCACAGGGCCCGAGAGGCGAGCTTGTCGATGGCGTTGTTGCGGGCGCTGCCCTCCATCTGCGCGAAGGACGGAACCTGCACGAAGTTGAAGTAGTAGAGCAGGCCGATCCAGACGATCCCTACCAGGACGTGGGCCCAGCGGAGCAGGAACTGCAGTCCCGGCTCGCGATGGAAGATTTGTATGGCCTCCAACATGGTGTGGGCCCCCCTTCACCGTGGTCTGAGGTCGGCGGCAACGTAGCACCGAAGCGCCGCGAAAGGGTGTTTCCCGGTTCGACGAACGTCGCGACGTGCGCTCGGCTCAGAGGTCGGGAGTCTGCGGGTCGGTCGGCGTCGCCCCGGCGAGCGGCTCGCGCCGAGCGACCACCATCGCCGAGAAGTCGGCGGACGCGATGAGGTCGTCGAGCGGGTCGAGGACGCGGACCTCGACCACGATCAGCATGTGGCCGGACCGCACGACGTGGGCCTCGGCGCGAACCGGGCCGGCCTTCGGACGGCCGAGGTACCGGACGTGCAAGTCCGCGGTCACGAGACTCTCCCGCAACGGGTCGAAGCCGGAGGCCCGGCCCGCGCACGATCCGGCGGCGACGTCGACGAGGGTGGCGATGGCACCGCCGTGGAGGTTGCCGGACCCGTTGAACGCGGGTGGCGCCACCGGCATCTCGACGACGACCGTGCCGTCGGGTGCCGGTGTCTCGCGGAACTCGAAGCCGAGAAACGCGTGCAGCGGGGTGTTCGTGAACGCGGCGAGCAGCGCCGCCCGCGTATCCGCGTCCGGGCCGTCCACGTCAGGTCACCCGGGCGGCGCTCTCGACGCCGAGCCGCACCAGCTGCAGGTCCTCGCCGTCGACGTCGAGCTCCGTGACCGAGCAGTGGGCGGGCGAGCAGCACCACACCCGATCGTCGCCGGTCGCCTCGCCGACCGCCACGTTGATGGCCACGAAGTGCGTGACGACGGTGGCGTCGCGCCCGATAGCCGCGAGCGCCTCGAGCACGCCCCGTCGCCAGCGCCGCAGGTCGTCGTCGACGTCCGGCCACCGGCGGCCGAACGTCTCGCGAAGCCAGCGCGCCCGGTCCCCGCGTCGCCCGGGCGGGGTCGGAACCTCGCCCACGTCGGGATCGACCCGCGCTCGAGCACCGGCCCCTGCCACCGCGGCTGCGGTCTCCGCCGCCCGGGCGAGGGGTGACGACACGACGGTCCGCCGCGCCGCTGCGGGCAGGCGCGCCGCCAGGTCGGCCGCCTCCTGGCGCCCGAGGCTCGACAGGCCCGGGTCGTCGTGCTCCTGCCACGACGCCGACGGTTCCGCGTGACGCACGAGGAGGAGCCGGGTCATGGAGACGCAACGTACTCGCACCCCTGGAGGACCCAATGACCCGCGTCGCTCGCCGCGTGCTCGCCCTCGTGTCCATCGTCGGCGGTGGACTGATCGGAGCTGCCCCCACCGCGACCGCCGAGCGTCCGAGCCCGCCACCGGGCGCGCCGCCCACGGCGACGGTGCCGAGCCCGACACCCCCGTCGAGTCCCGACACGGTGCCGGTCCGGACCGGCCGCGCCGAACCGCCGACCGCCGGCCCTGGGAGCTCCCCGACCGCCCCGCCGGCAGACGCCATCGGATCGGGGTCGGCCGCGGTCCGCACCGGACGGGCCGCACCGCCGGCACCACCCGCGCCGCCGGCACCACCGCCGACCGCACCACCGCCGACCGCACTCCCGCCGAGCGACGCCGCCACCCCGCCACGGGCCCCGGCCGGCCCGAGCGGACGGGCCCCCAGCCGGGGCACGGCGCCACCGACCGACGGGCACGGGCCACCGACCGACGGGCACGGGCCACCGAGCTCGACGCCCGCGCCGGCATCGAGCACGGCGCCGGCGTCGCCCGCGCCGGGCGCGCCCGCAGCCGGGACCCCGCCTCCGCTCGGGCCGAGCACCTACACCGTCGCCGTCGGCGACAGCCTCTGGAGCATCGCCACGGCCGAGGTCGCGCGCGCCACGGGCCGGAAGCCGGGGTCGGTGGCACCGCCCGAGGTGACCGGCTACTGGCAGCAGGTCTGCGCCGTCAACCGGGGCCGCCTCCGCTCCGGCGACCTCAACCTCATCTACCCCGGCGAGCAGGTCGAGCTGCCCCCGGTCGCCCCGTAGCGGCGCCGCGCTTGACCAGCCCCGCCGCGCTGAGGAACATGCGGCGTGATTCGGTGGGGGGCGGTCCTGGCCGCGGCCGCGGTGGTCGTCGCGACCGCCGCGCCCGCGGCGGCGGCGCGCCCGCACTCGACGGGCGGCGGGACGTACGTGTACTGGGACCAGAACGAGGAAGAGCAGGTGCTCACGCCCTCGGGCCACGTCGGGCTCCTGGTGCCGCCGTACGACCCGAACGGCCAGATGTGCATCTTCCCCGACCGGTCCGGCCGCTTCGTGACCGGCTACAACCCGACGCTCCCGGGCCAGCACAACCCGGGCAGCCGGAAGCCGATCATGAACCCGCCCGTCGGTGAGGCGGTGTGGGACCGGCACGGCCGCTTCACCGGCCGGACGATCGCGGTGCCGGGCCCGTACGCGAACCCGGGCTCGAAGGTCGGTGGCGACATCCCGCCGGACCAAGCCGCGGCGCGGGCCTTCAACAACAACGGGACGTACACGGGCTGCACGTTCGATCGGGGCGGCAACCTGCTCGCCGCCGACCTCGGCACCGCACAGGGCGCGGTCCCGGTGCCCGACAACGGTCGGCTCATCGAGTGGTTCGCGCCCCGGTACACCGACTACTGCATCCTGGTCGGCCCCACCCAAGGAGGAGTCGGGGCGCACCACGTCGACGGGACCGGCGGGCTGCGCGACCCGGGCCAGCTGGTCACCGACGCCGCCGGGAACGTCTACCTGGCCGAGAGCGGCGGCGGCCGGGTCCTCGAGTTCCTCGCCTCGTCGGTGCCGACCCGCGCGCAGCAGTGCGGGCCCGACAACCAGGCCCGCCCGCCGGTACCCGCCCAGGTGTTCACCCAGGGCCGGCAGGCGTTCCCGCTCGGCATCGCCCGTGACCCGACCTGTCAGTGCTGGGCGGTGGGCAGCGTGATCGGCGACCCGGCGGTGGCGTGGTACGACGACCACGGCCAGCCGGCGCCGAGCCGACCCCCGGTCCCGACCGGCCCGTACAGCCCGTTCGGGGTGGCCGTCGCGCCGGACGGGACCCTCTACATCGTCGACATCCACGTCGCCTGCACGACCAGCGGGTGTGGGCCGGTGACGAACGGCGGCCAGGTCCTGAAGGTGCCGGTCGTGAACGGCGTCGCGCAGGCCCCGGTGCCGGTCGTCGGCGGCCTGAACTTCCCCACCAGCGTCACCGTGTGCACGGTGACGGCGAAGACGGTGTGCCCCAGCCCGTAGCGGCCGCCCCTACGACCCCGTCGGGGCCGTCCCGCCAGGGGTGAAGGCGAACACGCCGTCGGGTGCGCCCACATGGGACGCGCCGGTGCCGAGCACGAGCGCGTCGCCGACGGTCGCGATCCCGGACCAGCACGGGGCCGGCAGCGCCAGCTCGCTGAGCAGCTGTCCCGACGCCGCGGCTCGCACCTGCACCACGTCGCGCAGCGCGCTGCCGTTGAACGTCAGGCCTCCCGCGATCGTCGTCGGGCCGAACGACGCCGCGCCGGACGCCTGCCACCGCACCCTGCCGGTGGCGGCGTCGAAGGAGTGGGTGGTCGGCTCCTGCATCGGGACGTCGCGCGGGTTGCTGGGGTCGCAGCGGATCATCCCGGCACCCTCGAAGCGGCCGAAGTCGCCGAGCGCGGTCGCCCCGTACACCGAGTGGCCGTCGTACCCGGCGGTGCCGATGAACCCGCCCGAGAAGCCGCCGAAGACCACGTTCGTCCGCCACCGCTGGCGTCCGGTCCGCGGATCCAAGGAGTAGTAGGTGCCGTCCTTGCCGCCGACGCCGAGGAACGTGGCCGTGCCGCCGCCGCCGACACCGGCGTTGGCGGTGGCCCCGAAGTCGAGGTCGCACTGGCGGTCGGATCGCGCCGGCCGGTAGGTCCAGGCGATGCGGCCGTCGGCGACGCGAAGGGCCACGACGCTCTCGGACAAGGGGGGCGGGTTGGAGAACCGACAGTCGGCGACGTCGAAGACCACGAGCCGAGACGCGGGCAGCAGCGTGCCGGACGACCACACGTTGCCGCACCCGTCGTTCAGGGGTCGGCCCGCGGCGTCGACGTCGGTCTCCCTGACCCACACCGGGTTGCCGGTGGCGAGGCTGGCGGCGACCACGTAGCCGCGGCGCCCGCGCCGACCGTCGACCGACAGGCCGACGATCACCCGGCCGTCCGTGACCACCGGCGACGAGAAGATGCGAGCGTCGTCGTGGGTCGGGTCGGGCGGCAGGTCGGGCCGGCCGGTGTACCCGTGCTTCCACACCAGCCGCCCTCGCACAGCGTCGAGCGCGTAGAGCGTGTACCCCCCGCCGAAGAGGACCAGCGGCGGCCGTCGGCCCTGGGCCGGCTCGAACCAGGCCGACGAGGTGACCATGCCGCCGTCCGACGTGGCGTCGCGAGGCTGCTGCCCCGGCTGCGGGCTGATCGCGGGCTGCGCGTCGAGCGGGAACTTCCATCGCAACGCGCCCGAGTGGAGGTCGATGGCGTAGAACCACCCGTCCCACGACCCGGCGTAGACGGTGCCCGCCACGACCGTCGGCGTGGCCGTGACCGCGTCTCCGGTCGGGAAGAACCACGCCGGGCGCAGCGCCGTCGCGGTCGTGGCGTCGAGGGTGGTGCGACCGTGGAAGGTGTGCTGCGCGTCGTGTCCGTAGGTGGGCCAGTCGCCGGGTCCGGGTCGGGGCCCGCCGCCGCTGGCCGCCGACGCGGTCCGGCCCGGCACGAGGACCAGGAACGCGACGGCGGCGAGCGTCGCCGCGCCGCGCCCGCCGCTCCCCGCTCCCACCCGGGGATGCTGGCACGGGCGGGCGCCGGCCCCCGGGTCACGCCGGGGCCGTCACCGGGCCCCCCGACCGCCTCAGGCGTCGCGCGGCAGCCCGAGGACGCGCTCGCCGATGATGTTGCGCTGGATCTCGCTGGTCCCGCCGGCGATGGTCAGGTTGCGGTTGAAGAGGAACCCGCGGCTCCACACCGCCCCCTCCCCCTCCTCGACCGCTCCCTCGGGTCCGAGGAGGGTCAGCCCCACCTCCTGCACGTGCTGGTCGTGCAGCACGCCGAGCAGCTTGCGGACCGCGGCCTCCGACCCGCTCGGGTCCGCGCCGCTCAAGGCGGCGAGCGTCAGCCGGAACCCGAGGCAGGCCAGCGCGTAGCCCGTCGCCACCAGGCCGCCCACCTCGTCGAGGACCAGCGGGTCCGAACCGTCGGCGCGCGCCAGGCGCTGCAGGATCTGCTCGAGCCCGGGCCCGAGGGCCAGGCCGCTGCCCATGAACACCCGCTCGTTGGCGAGGGTGGTCCGCGCCGCCCGCCACCCGTCCCCGGGCGACCCGATCAGGCAGTCGTCGGGGATGAACGCGTCGTCGAAGAACACCTCGTTGAACATCGAGTCGCCGGTCAGCTCGCGCAGGGGGCGGACCTCGAGCCCGTCGGTGCCGCGCATGTCGACCAGGAAGCACGAGATCCCCTCGTGCTTCGGGCGCGTGGCGTCCGTCCGGGCGAGGAGGATCCCCCAGTCGGCCAGGTGCGCCATCGAGGTCCAGACCTTCTGGCCCGTCACCCGCCAGCCGCCGTCGGCCCTCGTGGCCCGCGTGCTGAGGCTGGCGAGGTCCGAGCCCGCCCCCGGCTCGCTGAACAGCTGGCACCACATGATCTGGCCCCGAAGCGTCGGCGGGATCCACCGCTCCTGCTGCTCGCGGGTGCCGTAGACGATGACCGGGGGGAGGGCCCAGCTGCCCACCATGATGCCGGGGCGCGGCACGCGGGCGCGACGGAACTCCTCCTGGATCACCAGCTGCTCCGCGGCCTTGGCGTCTCGGCCCCAGGGCTTCGGCCACGTCGGCATGATGTACCCGGCGTCGGCGACCGCCCGACGCTGCTCGTCGGCGGCCAGGTCCTGGACGGAGGCGAGGAAGGCGCGCAGCTCGGCGCGCCAACGGTCCGCGTCCTCACCGAGGTCGACGGCGAGGACGCGCCGAGCTCCGTCCCGCGCCGCCGCGGCGGCCCGCATCCGCCACGCGTCCTCGGGGCCGAGCAGGCTGCGGAGCGACAGGGCTCGGCGGAGGTAGACGTGGGCGTCGTGCTCCCACGTGAACCCGACGCCGCCGAGGACCTGGATGCAGTCCTTGGCGTTCGCGAAGGCGGCGTCCAGCGCCAGCGCCAGGGCCGACGACGCGGTCAGGCTCGCGGCGGCGTCGGCGGTCGCACGCGCCGCGTCCCAGGTCGCGGCGCGGGCGAGCTCCAAGCGCCCGAGCATGTCCGCGCACCGGTGCTTGACCCCTTGGAACTGGCCGATGGGCCGGCCGAACTGGACCCGGGTCGCGGCGTGTTCCGCCGCCGTCGTCACGCACCACTGCGCGACGCCGACGGCCTCGGCCGCGACGAGCACCGCGGCGACGTCGCGGGCGGTGTCGGCAGCGAGGCCCGGCAGCCGACGGTCAGCGGGAACGACGGCGTCGACCGCCACCTCGGCGACGCGACGGGTGCGGTCGACGCTGGGCAGCTCCCGACGCTGGTCGGCGGGGACGTCGAGCGCGCACCACTCGAGACGATCAGCGACGCGGACCGGGGCCAGCAGCACGTCAGCGAGATGCCCGGCGAGGACGGGACGGACGGTGCCCTCCACGTGCAGACCGTCCGCGCGCTCCGCACCGGTCAGCGCTGGTGCGGCGTCGAGCGCGACCGCGCCGACTCGCTCCCCCGTCGCCAGCGCCGGCAGGAGGCTCTTGGCGAGGGCCTCGTCGCCGCCGCGCTGCACGAGCGCGGCGGCGAGCACGGTCGGGAGCGTCGGCCCGGGGGCGACCACCCGACCGAGCTCCTCGAGCACGACCACGAGCTCGGGGAGCCCGTAGCCGGAGCCGCCGTGCTCCTCGGGCAGGTGGAGCCCGAGCCAGCCCTGGGCGGACAGCTCCGACCAGAACGGCGGGAGGGACTGCCGCTCGGCGTCCAGGAGCGCCCGCGGCACCGCCGGCGGGCAGTGACGCTCGCACCAGCCGGCGACGGCGGCGTGGAGCGCGAGGTGGTCCTCGGAGACCCCGATCGGCACCCGACGATCCTACGAACCGGCCGCCGGTGCCCGGGTGCGGGCGCGGGCCGCGTCACGCGCGACGCCGTTCACGATCGGCGCCAGCAGTGCGGGCGCGCTGATCATCACGTCGTGGCCGGCGTCGACGTCGACGACCTCGAGCCGGCCGCCCGGCGACTCGCGCAGCCAGCCGATCTGGGCGTCCTGCTGCGCGGGGGCGAGCGCCTGGTCGCGCCGCAGCCGGACGTAGGTCTTTGGCAGCGTCGGCGGGACGCCACGTCGGGTCACCCGGTCCGCGAGCGCCGCGGGCGCCTCGACGCCGACGTGCGCCAGCACGAACGCGGTCTGGGCCTCGTCCATGTCGTTGCAGAACATCTGCCGGACCGTGGCCTCGTCGAGACCGGCCAGGGCCACCGACCCGGCGCGGGCCTCGGCCACGGCGTGCCGCACCGAGTCCTGGAGCTCGTCGGAGAGGGCCTCGATGCTCGAGCCGCCCTCCGGTGGCACCAGGCACGAGACGAAGACCAGGTGCGCGACCCGGGACGGCGCCCGCCCGGCCACCTCGGCGATCGTGAGGCCGCCCATCGAGTGGCCGACGAGCACGAACCGCTCGAAGCCGGCCGCGTCGGCGTCAGCGAGCACCGCGGCCGCGAAGTCGTCGAGCCCGAGGCCCGTGATCTCGGGCGGCAGCGCCGCGAGCGGCGCGCCCCGGATCTCCTTCGGGGGCAGGTCGACCGCCAGCACCGGGGCTCGCAGCCAGGGCAGGAGTGGCTCCCAGCACCAGGCCCCGTGCCCGCCGCCGTGCACGAGCACGATCGGCTGCCCGTCGTCGCTCACACGATCCGTTCGTCGTCGCGCCAGATGGCGATGGCTTGCGTCGGACAGCCCTGGCCGGCGAGCACGACCTTGTCCTCGGGATCGCCGGCGGGGTCCTTCACGAAGGCGATCCCGTCCTCGCCGAGGTCGAACGTGCCGGGCGCCCAGAAGGAGCAGTTGCCGGAGCCCATGCACTTCGAGCCGTCGATCTCGATTCGGAGCACGGGCTCACACGGGGTCGAAGCGGACGGGCAGCGTCGTCGGCGACCGGAAGGTCTCACCGTGGATGTGCGGGTCGTCGCGCTCCGCCACTTCCGGGTCGAGGCGAAGGTTGGCGCAGCGGTCCAGCAGCCGATTGACGGCGGCGCGCATCTCCATGCGGGCCAGGTGCATGCCGAGGCACATGTGGGGCCCGACACCGAAGGAGATGACGGGCTTGGCCTCCCGGAACAGGTCGAAGTCCTCGGCGCGCTCCCAGCGGGTCTCGTCCCGGTTGGCGGACCCGATGTTGGGGATCACCTGGGCGCCGGCAGGGATGGCGGTCCCCGCCACCTCGGTGTCGCGGACCGCCACGCGCGAGGTGATGAGCAGCGGTGGCTCCCAGCGGACGGCCTCCTCGACGGCCGGGGTCAGGAGCGCCCGGTCGGCGTCGAGGGCGTGGAGCTGGTCGGCGTTGGTGAGGAGGCCGAAGAGCAGGTTGCCGGTGGCGCGGTAGGTCGTCTCGGCGCCGGCCGGGAGCAACAGCCGGAGGAAGGAGAAGATCTCCTCGTCGCCGAGGCGCTCGCCGTCGAGCTCCGCGGTGGCGAGGTCACTGACCAGGTCGTCACGGGGGCGCGCCCGTCGGTCCTCGAGCACCTGCTCCAGGTACGAGCGCAGCTCGGCCGACGCGCGGATGGCCTCCAAGGGCCGGCCGCCCACGCTGATGATCGCCGACGCCCAGCAGTGGAACTGCTCGTAGTCGGCGCGCGGCAGGCCCAGGATGACGGCGATCACCTGCACCGGGTAGCGGTAGGTGAGCTCGCGAACCAGCTCCGCCCGCCCCTGAGGCGCGAAGCCGTCGATCATCTCGTCGACGACCGGCACCACGAGGTCGTCCTCGAGGTGCGCCAGGGTCTTCTGGCGGAACGCCTGCGCCACGAGCGACCGCAGCCGGCGGTGGTCGGGCTCGTCCATCCCAACGAGCGGGTACGGCCCCATGACCGCGGCCATGTTGGCGCGGATGCTCTCGGACGAGAACGTGTCGTTGTCGCGCAGCACCGCGGCGCAGTCGTCGTAGCGGTAGACCTCGAAGCCGTCCACGACGGTGCCCGTCGATCCCCAGGCCGGTCGGGTCGCCACCGGGAGCTCCCGCCGTCGCCGAGCCAGCTCGGGGTGCGGGTCGCGGACGTCCTGCGGGTCGGCGGCGAACTGCTCCATCGGGTCCCAGCCGACGACCGGGCGGGCGGTCTGGGTCACGGCCCGAGCCTATGCCGCCAGCGCGCGGAACCGCTCGTAGCGTTCGGCGACCGGCTCGAGCCAGGCCGGGTCCGGCTCGACGCGTCGCCCGACGCGTGCCCACCGTCGTCCGTCGGTCATCGCGGTCGGCTCCTCGAGCCCGGCGGCGATGCGGGCCAGCCACGCCGAGCCCAGCGCGCCTCCCTCCGGCACGAGGACGCAGTCGATCGGCAGCGCGGTCGCGTCGGCGACCGCCTGCACCCAGTCGTCGACGCGCGTTCCCCCACCCGACGCGACGAGCCGCCGGGGCTCGATGCCGTGGTGCGCGCGGGCCAGGTCGAGGATGCGTCGGGTGACGAAGCCCGACGCCTCGAAGGCGGCGCGGCGGATCGACGCCGCGTCGTGGGTCAGGTCCAGGTCGGTAAGCGTGGCTCGACGGTCGGGATCGTGCAGCGGCGCCCGCTCACCGCGGGGGTAGGGCACCCACACCGGGACCCGTCGGGCGTCGACCGGCCCGCTCGGCGCGCCGAGGAGCCCGGCGGCCCAGTTGCAGAACAGGCCCCCCGCGTTGCTCGGGCCGCCGACCAGCATCTTCCCCGAGGCGGTGTGCGGCAGCACGTAGAGGCCGGGCGCGGCGTGCTGCGCCGGGCTCACGGCCCACACGATCAGCGTGGTACCGAGGAGCAGCAGCACGTCGCCGTGCTCGTCGGCGCCGGCGACCAGCTGCTCGGCGAGCGCGTCGATGCACCCGGACGCCAGCGGCGGGCCGTCGCCGTCGATGCGCCCGGCCTCGAAGCCGGTGGGCACGAGGCGCGGGAACTGCTCGACCGTGGTGCCGTGGTCGGCGGCGACGGCCGGATCCCACCCGGTCCAGTCGAAGAGCGGGTGCGCGGTGGCCGCGGTCGACGTGTCCAGCACCGCCTCGCCGGTCAAGGCGTGGTTGGCGACCGCCTGCGCGGGCCAGTAGCCCGCCGCGTGCGGTGCCTCGCGCTGCAGCCAGCGGAGGAACGCCAGCAGCTCGCCGGCCTCGATCGGGTTGCCGCGGACGGCGGTGCGGCCGCGCTCGTCGCCGTAGAGGAGCCCGGGCTGGATCGGCACGCCGTCGGCGTCGACGGCGGTCAGCGACGGCACCATCGCCGCCACGCTGACCCCGCGCACGTCGAGGTCGCCGAGCGCCCGCAGCGCCTGGCGCGGGCCGCGCCGCCACGCGTCGGCGGCGTCGTGCTCGAGGCGGCCCGGCGCCGGCACCCGCACCTCGTGCGGCACCCGGGCGCTCGCCACCACGACGCCCTCGTCGTCAGCGGCGACGGCCTTCACCGACGAGGTGCCGATGTCGATCCCGACCGTGACCGGCGGGCTCATCGGGGCGCCGCGAACGCGGCCAGCACGGTGTCGTGGAGCCAGCCGTTCGTCGTCACGCACGGGGCGTCGTCGGCCCAGCCCGCGCCGGTCAGGTCGCTGACCCGCCCGCCCGCCTCCTCGACGATGGGGCGGAGCGCGGCGACGTCCCAGAGGGCGAGGACCGGCTCGACCATGACGTCGACTGCGCCCTCGGCCACGAGCACGTGGCCCCAGAAGTCGGCGAACCCCGCCGCCTGCCAGCACCGTTCGGCGAGGCCGCGGAACGCGGCGCCGAGGCCGCAGACGTCGAAGTACCGCTCGCTCGGCCCGCAGAGGTGCGCGTCCTCGAGCCGCCGGACCGCCGACACGCGGATGCGGTCGCCGTCGGCGAAGGCGCCGCCGCCCCGCCGGGCCCACCAGCGACGCCCCAAGGCCGGCGCCGAGACCACGCCGAGCGCGACGTCGCCCTCGACCTCGAGCGCCAGCAGCGTGGCCCAGGCCGGGACGCCCCGGACGAAGCTCTTCGTCCCGTCGATCGGGTCGACGATCCACCGGCGGCGGCCGTCACCGGTGGCGCCGAACTCTTCGCCGACGACCCCGTCGCCGGGACGAGCCTCGTCGAGCCGCTGCCGCACCATGGTCTCGACCGCGTGGTCGGCCTCGGTGACCGGTGTCCGGTCCGGCTTGGTCTCGACACGCAGGTCGTGGGCGCGGAACCGCCGCGTCGTCAGCTCGTCCGCCGCGTCCGCGAGCGACAACGCGAGCGCCAGGTCGTCGTCGAGGTCGCCGCGGATGCCGGGCAATGTAGCCCGACGCGCGTCGTCCGGGTCCCGGCGTCCGCGTCCGGTTACCGCGCGGGGACCTCGAGGACGGTCGCCGAGCCCATGCCGCCGCCGGCGCACATGCTCGCCACGCCGTACCCGCCGCCGCGACGCCGGAGCTCGTACACGAGGGTGGCGATCATCCGAGCCCCCGTGCACGCGACCGGGTGGCCGAGGCTGCACCCGCTGCCGTTCACGTTCACGATGTCGTGCGGGAAGCCGAGGACCCGGCTCGACGCGACCGCCATCGACGCGAACGCCTCGTTGATCTCGACCAGCGCCATGTCGTCGAGCGCGAGGCCGGCGCGGGCGACCGCCTTCGGGACCGCGACCGTCGGCCCGAGGCCGGTGTCCGCCGGCGGCACGCCGGCCGAGGCCCACGAATGGACGACGGCGAGCGCCTCGAGGTCGTGGTCTCGGGCGTAGGCGTCGTCGCAGAGCACGAGCGCGCACGCGCCGTCGTTCAGGCCCGACGCGTTGCCAGCGGTGATGGAGAACCCGGGGATCTCGGGGTGCAGCGGCGGCAGCTGGGCCAGCCGCTCGGGGGTGCTGTCCCGCCGCGGGTGCTCGTCGGTGTCGAAGATCTTCGGGTCGCCGCGGCCCACCGGGACCTCCACCGCGAAGACCTCGTCGGCGAAGCGGCCGTCGTCGATCGCGGCCACGGCCCGCCGGTGCGAGTGGTAGGCCCAGTCGTCCATCTCCTCCCGCGAGACGCCGCAGCGCTGGGCGGTGTTCCAGCCGACGGTGATCGACATGTCGGTGGCGGGCGCGTCGGGCGTCTCGGGGTGCGACGGCGACAGCCAGGGCTGCACGCCGGCGTACGAGCCCGGGAGCTTGCGGAACACCTGCGGCGACTGGCTGATGCTCTCGGTGCCGCCGGCGACGACGACCCGGTCCATGCCGGCGCGGATGTTCGCCGCCGCGGTCTGGACCGCGGCCATGCCGGACGCACAGTGCCGGTTGTGGGCCATGCCGGGGACGTCGGTGAGCCCGAGCTCCACGGCGACGTACCGGGCGATGTCGCCCCCGCCCTGGAGCACCTCGCCGAGCACGATGTCGTCGAGGTCCTCGGACGGGATCCCGCTGCGCTTCACCGCCTCCTCGACCGCCAGGCGGCCCAGCTCGAACGCGCTCATCCCGGCCAGCGACCCCCGGCGCGCGGTGCCGATCGGCGTGCGGGCGGCGGCGACGATCACGGCGTCTCCCACTGCGTGCTCCTCCCGAGTTGGCCCGTACCGACAGTCGCCGTCGCCCGGGCGGGCTCCGACTCGAGGTCACCCTACCCTGACGTCGGCGTCAGGTCGCTCGGCTACGTTCGCGGCGTGCCTCCCTCCGGCGAACTGCAGGTCGACCAGCTGCGCTTCATGGCCCGCGAGCATCCCGACGCCGTCGCGTACCGCAACCTCGACGCCGGCACCGCGATCACCTTCGCCGACTGGGACCGCGACTCGAACGCGCTGGCGCGCGGGCTCATCGAGCTCGGGCTGCGCCCCGACGACCGCTGCTCGGTCTACCTGCCCGCCGACGAGGTCCTCCGCTGGATCGTCGCCTACGCCGCCGTCCACAAGGCCGGCGCGGTGGCGGTGCCGACGAACACCCGGCTCTCCGAGCCGGAGCTGGCCGCCATCCTCGGGCACGCCGAGGTGTCGACGATCCTCACGAGCGAGTCGCTCGTCACGCTGCCGCTGGCGGTGCGCGGCCGCGTCCCCTCGCTGCGCACCATCGTGTCGGCGGGCGGACCGGTGGCCGGCGCCGAGCCCTGGGACGCCGTGCCCGCCGGCGACGGCAGCGACGTCCAGGTGCGGCGCGAGCCGTCGGACCTCGCCGACGTCATGTACACCTCGGGGACCACCGGGCTCCCGAAGGGCATCGCGGTTCGGCACAGCAACCTCGCCATGATCCCGAACGTCGAGCCCGTCTGGACCGGCGACGGGTGGATCCACGGGGCGCCGATGTTCACGTTCGCGGGCATCGCCTTCATCTACAACCCGATGAAGATGGGCCTGGTCGGGCTCTACCAGCCGCACTTCGACGCCGGTCGCTGGCTCGAGTACGTCGAGCGGGAGCGCCCGACCTTCTGCATGCTCGTGCCGGCGTTCGCCGAGCTGCTCGTCGCCCACCCCGACTTCCATCGCCGCGACCTCTCGAGCCTCCAGCAGGTCGCGGTCGGCAGCGCGCCGCTCGCACCGCAGACCCAGCTGGCCCTCATCGAGCGGCTCCCGGACGCGACGGTCGGGAACTCGTACGGCATGACCGAGGCCGGTCCGGCGTACATCGTCATGCCGAAGGAGGAGATCAAGAACCGGATCGGGTCGGTCGGCAAGCCGTTCGGCCCGATGGAGATCAAGGTCGTCGACGACGACGGCCGCGAGCGAGCGCCCGGCGAGGTCGGCGAGCTGCTCCTCCGCATGGCCGGCAAGCAGCGCGAGTACTACAAGGACGACGAGGCCACCGCCGCCACGTGGACCGAGGACGGCTGGCTGCGGAGCGGCGACCTCGCCTACCTCGACGACGACGGCTTCCTCTATATCTGCGGTCGCAAGAAGGACATGATCATCCGCGGTGGCAACAACATCTACGCCACCGACGTCGAGGCGGTGCTGCTCGAGCACCCCGAGGTGCGCGAGGCGGCGGTGACGGGGGTCCCGCACCCGGTGCTCGGCGAGGACGTGGCCGCCTGGGTCGTCGCTCGTCCCGGCCGTGGCCTCGACACCGACCAGCTGTCGGCGTTCGTCGCCGAGCGCCTCGCCGACTACAAGCGGCCCCGACAGCTGTACGTCGTCGACGAGCTGCCGCGCAACGCGACCGGCAAGGTCATGAAGCACCGGCTCCAGACCCCCTCGGCGTCCTGAGGGCAGCCGGCGACGCCCGCCGAGTCGCTCGACGCCACGGCCGCGATGGTCCGGGCCGCCATCGACCGGTTCCCGCCGGCGCCGGTCGAGCGTCTGTGCTTCGGCACCCCTGACGCCTCGGCCATCGCCGCGCGCCTCGACGAGTTCCTCCGCCGGGAGCTCGGCGCCGGGATCGATGAGCCGTGCTTCTACGTCACGAGCGTCGGCTGCGTCCTCGGCGCGGTGCTCGACGACCGCCGCCGGGTCGTCGTGAAGGCCCACCAGCCGGGCAGCGACCCCGACCAGCTCGCCGCGGTCCAGCGGGTCCAGCGCCATCTCGGCGCGCACGGGTTCCCGGCCCCAGCGCCGATCGCCGGCCCGGCTCCGCTCGTCGCCGGGCTCGCCACCGTCGAGACGATGCTCGAGGGCGGCGCGATCCCCGACGCCCGGCAACCCTCGATCCGCCGGGCGATGGCCACCTGGCTCCGTCGGCTCCTCACCCTGACCGCCGGCTTCGCCCGCGACCCCGCGCTGGCCCGGCCGGTGATCCCGCGCGGGGATCCCGCCCGCGTCTTCCCGCCGCCCCACAGCCCCGTCTTCGACTTCGAGGCCACGCGCGACGGCGCCGAGTGGATCGAGGCGCTCGGGGCCGAGGCGGCGGCGGTCGTCGACGACGAGGGCGGCACCGCCGACGTCGTGTCGCACGTCGACTGGCGCGTCGAGCACCTCCGCTCCGTCGGCGACCGGCTCGTCGCCGTCTTCGACTGGGACAGCCTCCGGACCGACCGCGAGGCCGCCGCGGTCGGCCAGGTCGCGCACGGGTTCACGATCGACTGGGGGGCCGCCGAGGCCCACGTCCCGACCCTCGACGAGGCCGCGGCGTTCGTCCGCGACTACGAGCGGGCCCGCGGCGCGCCGTTCACGGACCGGGAGTGGCGGGTCGCGAAGGCGGCGTGGGTGTACGCGACCGCGTACGGAGCCCGGTGCGAGCACGCGCTCCTCGGGGCCGCGGTGGCGCCGGTCCCAGAGGCGTTCCGAGCGCGGCTGGCCGCGCACGGGGCGGCGTGGCTCCGGTAACGTGCCGCGCCGGCGCGAAGGAGCAGGGCATTGGCGCTCACCGAGCTGAAGGGCCAGACCACGGGCCGCCAGACCGTGGTCATCGAGCGGGGCCCGGTGCGCGTGTTCGCCGAGGCGCTCGGCGACGACGACGCCGCGTACCGGGCCGACGGCGCCCCCGTGCCGCCGACGTTCCCGTTCGTGATGTCGTACTGGGGCTCGCTCGGCGCGGGGGGCGCGGCCGGCCTCCCGATCGACCGGCTCCGCGGCCCCGGGCGGGCCATCCTGCACGGCGAGCAGGCCTTCGAGTACTACCGCTGGCCGCACGTCGGCGACCTGCTCGAGGGGTCCACCGTCGTCACCGACGTGTACGAGAAGGAACGATCGAACGGCGGGAAGCTCGAGTTCTACGAGACCGAGACCGAGTGGAAGGACGCCCGCACCGACGAGCCGGTGCTGAAGGCCATCTTCACGCTCGTGATCAACGTCCGGCCGCCGAAGGACTAGGACCGTCCCGAGCGGGTCGGCGACGGCCGCCCGCGCCGGACCTCCGTCCGGGCGCGCTGCGATGCGCGAACATGCGCGCATGGCGACGTTCAACCACGTGGGCCAGTGCGTCACCGACCTGGCCCGGTCCCGACGCTTCTACGAGGAGGTCTTCGGGTTCGAGTTCTGGCGCGAGATCACGCCCGACGACTCGCCGTCGGATCGGCTGCTGCGCCTGCAGCCTCCCATCGGCATGACCGCGTGCTACCTGCGGCGGGACGGCCTGATCCTCGAGCTCCTCCACTTCGGGGGGTCCGGCGCGCGGTCGGCGCCGCCCGCGGTGCGGGCGATGAACGAGCCGGGCCTCACCCACGTGTCGCTGTCGGTGGACGACCTCGACCTCGCGTGCCGGCGGGTGATCGAGCACGGCGGCGAGGTGCTCGAAGACACGAACATCGGGTTCGGTGTCTTCGTCCGCGACCCGGACGGGCAGCTGGTGGAGCTGCTCCCGATGGCGTACCGCGACTCGCTGGAGCCCTGACCCGGTGGACCCGGTCCACGCCTTGACCCTCGGCGACGTACTGCGAGAGCACGCCCGCAGCCGGCCCGGCCAGCTCGGCGCCGTGGACGGGGAGCGGCGGCTCACCTTCCCCGCCCTCGACGCCCGCGTGAACCAGCTCGCCGCCGCGCTCGCCGCCGACGGCGTCGAGGCCGGTACGCGCGTCGCGTGGCTGGGCCAGAACTCGTTCCGGGTCCTCGAAGGGCTGCTGGCGGCGGCGAAGCTCGGGGCGCTGTTCTGCCCGGTGAACTGGCGGTCGAGCCCGGACGAGCTGGCCTTCGTCGTCGACGACCTCGAGCCCCGGGTCGTGATCTGGCAGGACGAGGAAGTCGGGGCCGCCGTCACCGAGGCCCGCCGCCGCGCGCGGGCCCCGGCCCGCTGGGTGCGCCACGACCAGCACCCGGGAGGGTACGAGGACTGGATCGCCGCGCGCCCCACCGCCGATCCCGACCGCCGCGTCGACCCGTCGTCGGCCGCGCTGGTGGTGTACACGGCCGCGTTCGACGGTCAGCCGAACGGGGCCATGCTGAGCCACGTCGCCTGCATCGCCCAGGGCCTGGTGTACGGGCACTACACCGGCACGACCGCCGACGACGTGTACCTGAACAGCGGCCCGCTCTTTCACCTGGGGACGCTCATGCACACGCTCGCCACCTTCGTCGCCGGCGGCACCAACGTGTTCGTGCGGCGCGTCGACGCCGAGCTCCTGTGCCAGACGATCGAGCGGGAGCGGTGCACCGGCGCGTTCATCGTCGGCCCCACCCTCGACCAGGTGCTCTCGGCCCGAGAGGCCGGCGGCCACGACCTGTCCAGCCTCCGCACGCCGCCGGGCCGGCCGGCGTGGGACGCGGTCACGAGCCCCGACGACAGCCCGTGGGCCGCCCGGCCCGGCGGGTACGGGCAGAGCGAGGTCGTCGGGATGCTGACCTACAGCTGCCTCGGCCTCGACGCCGCCGGCACCCACGGTCGTCCGTCCCCGCTGGCCCAGGTCCGGGTCGTCGACGAGGACGACCGCGACCTGCCCCCGGGGGAGGTCGGGGAGATCGTGGCCCGCGGCCCGACGGTGATGTGCGGCTACTGGAACCGCCCCGCCGAGAACGCCAGCCGGCGCCGGGGCGGGTGGCACCACACCCGCGACCTCGGCCGCCGCGAGGCCGACGGGTCGATCACGTTCATCGGGGCCAAGACCCGCATGATCAAGTCGGCGGCGGAGAACATCTACCCCGCCGAGGTCGAGCGCGGCCTGGCCACCCATCCTGCGGTCGCCGAGTGCGCGGTGATCGGCGTGCCCGACCCCGCCTGGGTGCAGAGCGTGAAGGCGGTGGTCGTGCTGCGCGCGGGGGCGGCCGCGACCGCCGACGAGCTGATCGACCACTGCCGGGCCCAGATCGCCGCCTACAAGAAGCCCCGGTCGGTCGAGTTCGTCGACGCGCTGCCGCGCCGCGGGCTCGCGGTCGACTACGACGCGCTCGACGCCCGGTTCGGCGGCGGCAACTACCCCGGCGGCCGGACGCGCAGCACGTGAGCGCCCCGTTCCCCTCCGGGTCCTACCGTCGGCGCCTCCGCACCGTGACCGAGGACGACGGCGTCGTCGCCGGCGCCCTCGAGGACGACTTCCACTACTTCACCGTCCGCCTCGGCCACGACGGCGAGCGCGTCCTGGCGATGGACGCCGAGTCGCGGCGCTGGCCGTGGACGACCTGCCCCGGCGCGGCCGAGCCGCTGCGGGCGCTGGTCGGCATGCCGCTGTCGAGGCGCTGCCTGGCCGTCGGCGACTGGACCGACCCCCGCCGCAACTGCACCCACATGTTCGACCTGGCCGGGCTCGCGGTCGCGCACGCCGCCCGCGGCGGTCCACCGGGGACGGCCCGCCAGTACGACGTGGCGATCCCGGCCGGGGCCCAGGCCGGCGGGCGGCGCGAGGTGCGCCTGTGGCGGGACGGGGAGCCCACGCTCCGCTGGGTCCTCGACGGCCGGGCCTGCGTCGACCCGCCCCCGTACTCGACGACGCGCTGGCGCGGCGGCTTCCTCCGCTGGGCCGACCGGACCCTGCCCCCCGACGACGCCGAGGCCGCGATCGTCCTGCGCCGCGCCTGCGACATCGGCATGGGGCGGGGCATGGACCTGGACGCGGTCCCCCGCGCCCTCGACCTCCTCGACGTCCAGGGCGCCATCTGCCACACCATGCAGCCGGGGGTGGTCGAGGTGTCGCTCCGCAACCGCGGGACGACCCGGGACTTCGACGCCGACCCCGACCGGCTGCTCGCCGACTGGCCCTGACCGGCGGCCCCGGGGCCGATCCCGCCTCGTCACCGAGCGCCGGCGGTCGGGGAGAGCCCGACCAGCGACGCGAAGTCCGCCATCCCGGTCCGTGCCTCGCGTGATCGCGCCCAAGGCGACACGATGAGGCGGGTCACGCCGAGCTCCTCCCAGCGGCGGACGTCGTCGGGCCCCGCGACCGGCCCGCCGAGGCAGACCTCGAACCGCTCGGCGTCGCGCCCGGCCTCGGCCCGCAGCGCCCGCAGCCGGGTGACCTGACGGGCGCCGCTCTCGAAGTCGTGGCTCATCCCGATCCACCCGTCGCCGAGCCGGGCGGCGCGGCGCAGCGCGGCGTCGCTCTCGCCGCCGACGAGGATCGGCGGCCAGGGGCGCTGGGTCGGCTTCGGCTCGAAGACGGCGCCGTCGAAGGAGAAGAACTCCCCGTGGTGCGACACCACCTCTTCGGTCCAGAGCCGCTGGCACACCTCGAGGGCCTCGTCGACGCGCCGGCCCCGCCGGTGGAAGTCGAGCTGCGCCGCCACCCACTCCTCCTCGAGCCAGCTGGCGCCGACGCCGAACTCGGCCCGGCCCCCCGACACGAGGTCGAGGGTCTGCACGCCGCGGGCGGCGACGAAGGGGTGGCGCAGCCCGACGTTGTACACGTGGGTGCCGAGCCGCACCCGCTCGGTGCGGCCGGCGAGGTACGCCAGGTAGGCGAAGGCGTCGAAGATCGGTGTGGTGGGCGGGACGGGCGGGTGCTCCTCGCCGGGATGCGGCGACCGGCTCATCCGGCTGGTGAAGATCAGGTGCTCGGGGAGCCACACCGACTCGAAGCCGAGCCGCTCGGCCTCGAGGGTGCAGTCGACGAAGAACGCCGGGTTCAGACGGCCGAGCGCGATCCCGAACTTCACCGGGCGCGCTCGTCGTCGGGCCGGCCGCTCATGCGTGCGTCACGTACGAGCCGTCGTCGCGGCGATGCCAGCCCCCGGCCGCGAGGTTGCCGCCGTCGACGTGGATCGTCGTGCCGGTGACGAAGCGGCTGAGGTCGCCGGCCAGGAAGACGGTCGCGGCGGCGACGTCGTCGACGTCCCCCTGGATCGGCAGCGGCGTGTGCACCGCCACCGGCCCGATGCCGGGCGTCGGGATCACGTCCGGGGCGATGCAGTTGACGCGGATGCGCCGCGGCCCGAGCTCGAGGGCGAGGGACTTCGTCAGGCTGGTCACCGCGGCCTTCATCGCCGAGTAGACCGCGTAGCCCGGCGCGGCCCGGTGGGCCTCGATCGACGTGAGGTTCACGATCGAGCCGCCGCGGTCGGCCATGGTCGCGACGACCGGGCGCACGAGGTTCGTCACGCTCACGAAGTTCTCGCGGATCAGCGCGTCCTGACCCTTGGCGCTGACGCCGAGGAAGTCGGCGACGAACCCGCCACCGGCGTTGTTGACCAGCACGTCGATCGGCCCGAGCTCCTGCGCCGCCGTCGCCACGAACCCGCGGCACGCCTCCTCCTCACGGACGTCGAGCTCGGCCGCGACGACGCGCCGGCCCTCGGCCTCGACCGCGTCTGCGGTGGCGTCGAGCCCCGTGACGTCGCGGTCGCAGATCGCCACGTGCGCGCCGAAGCGAGCCAGGGCGACGGCGGTCGCCTCGCCGATGCCGACCGCGGCGCCCGTGACCACGGCGACCCGGTCGGTCAGCAAGGCCGCCGACGGGTCGAGGGTCACGGCGCCGGACAGTACCCGCCGGCTGCCAGTAGCGTCGGGCCTCGTGGGCTACTCCGTCGAAGGCAAGCACGTGCTCGTGACCGGTGCGTCGTCGGGCATCGGCGCCGCGATCGCCGAAGGCTGCGCGCGTCGTGGCGCGACGGTCGGGATCTGCGCGCGCCGTGGGGACCGGCTCCAGGCCGTGCTCGAGCGACTCCGGGAGCACTCGCCCGGCTCCCGCGCGTGGACCGTCGACCTGGCCGACCTCGACGGAATCGCCGCCTTCGCGGCGCGAGCCGAGCGGGAGCTGGATGGCGTCGACGTGCTCGTGAACAACGCCGGGATCCCGAAGCGCCGGCACGTGACGCGGCTGGAGCCCGACGAGGTCGAGGCGGTCATGCGGATCAACTACTTCTCGCCCGTGCGCCTCACCCTTGCGCTGCTGCCGGGACTCGTCGATCGAGCCGGGCGGATCGTGAACATCTCGTCGGTGGCGGCGCGGCTCGGTCCGCCGATCGAGGCGGCCTACGCCGCCAGCAAGGCCGCGATCACGGCCTTCTCCGAGTCGATGGCGGTCGACCTGCGCGACACCGAGCTGCTGGTGCACGTGGTGAACCCCGGCGTCCTGGACACGGAGCTGTTCCACCTGCCCGACAACGAGGCCGGGTTCCACGACTCGGTCGAGATGCTCCCCGTCGACGCGATCGTCGAGCCCGTCCTCGCCCAGCTCGACGCCGGGACCTTCGAGGGCTACGTCCCGGGCTGGTTCGCCGACATCGTGGCCGGGAAGTTCGGGGACCCGGACGCCTTCCTCGCCGGGACGAAGGAGTACGCCCGGACGAAGTCGTCGTAGACCACGATCAGCGGGCCGGCGGCCGCCGGACCGCCCGTGGCGTCACTCGAGGAGCTCGGGCTGCTCGGCCACGATCCACTCGTAGAGCGGCGAGAAGCTGAACCACCCGGCGACGTGCGACCCCACCTGGCTGGCGGTGAGCGCAGCAGCCTCCGGCGAGATGTGCACCGGCGTGCCGGCGGCCTCGGCGAGCAGCTGGGCCTGGCAGGAACGCTCCATGGTGATGAACCACCAGACCGCCTCGTCGACGCTATGCCCGACGGTGAGCAGCCCGTGGTTGCGCAGGATGAGGGCCTTGTTGTCGCCGAGCGCATGCGCGAGGCGCTTGCCCTCCTCGAGGTCGAGGACCACGCCCGTGTAGTCGTCAAACAGGGCGTGGTCCGGGTAGAAGGCGCACGCGTCCTGGGTCAGCGGGTCGAGCAGGCGGCCGAGTGACGACCACGCCTTCCCGTGCAGCGAGTGGGAGTGGGCGGCGGCCACCACGTCCGGTCGGGCCTCGTGCACCTGGGAGTGGATGGCGAACGCGGCCGCGTTCACGCCTTTGTCGCCCTCGACGACCTCGCCGTCACGGTTGACGAGCAGCAGGTCGGAGGCGCGGATGAACTTGAAGTTCACGCCGAACGGGTTGACCCAGAAGTGGTCGAGGTGCTCAGGGTCGCGAGCGGTGATGTGACCGGCGACACCCTCGTCGAACCCGAACTTGCCGAACAGGCGGAAACCGGCCGCCAGCCGCTGCTTGCGGTGGCGTCGCTCCTCCTCGAGGGTGGCGAACTTCGGGCGGTAGTCCGCGTAGGGCGCGAGCTGCTCGAGATCGCTCTGCGTGGTTG
>DASZJD010000038.1 GCA_035948415.1 Acidimicrobiia bacterium
ACGGTCGAGGAGCGCGGCTTCGACACCCGCGTCACCGCCGGCGCCGTGCGCGAGCTGCTCGACGCTGCGTCCGAGCTGCTGCCCGGCGTCAGCGAGCTCGAGCTCGCCGAGGCCCGCGCCGGCCTCCGGCCCGGCACCCCCGACAACGCGCCGATCATCGGCGCCGTGCCCGGCCGCGCCGACGTCCTGGTCGCCACCGGCCACTTCCGCAACGGGATCCTGCTCACGCCGGTCACCGCCGACGCCGTCGCCGACCTGGCGGTCGGCAGCCGAGGAGCACCGGTGACGGCCCCGTTCACCGCGGATCGGTTCTCGTGATCGGCCTGACCGTCAACGGGGCCGTGACCGAGGTCGACGCCGACGCCACGGTGGCCAGCCTCGTCGCGCTGCTGGGTCGCGATCCCCGGGGCGTCGCCGTGGCCGTGAACGAGGCCGTGGTGCCGCGCCGCGCGTGGTCGGCCACCGCCCTCCGGCCCGGGGACCGGGTCGAGGTGCTGCGGGCGGCGCAGGGAGGCTGAGTGGACGACCCCCTCGTCATCGCCGGCACCACGCTGTCGTCTCGGCTCATCCTCGGGACCGGTGGCGCGCCGAGCCTCCACTCCTTGGAGCGCGCGATCGTCGCCGCCGGCGCCGAGATGGTCACGGTCGCGCTGCGGCGCCTGGACCCGACCGCGACCGGCTCGGTCGTCGACGTGCTCGAGCGCACCGGCGTGCGCACGCTGCCGAACACCGCGGGGTGCTTCACGGCCCGGGAGGCGGTCCTCACGGCGCGGCTGGCCCGCGACGCGTTCGAGACCAACTGGATCAAGCTCGAGGTGATCGCCGACGAGCGCACCCTGCTGCCGGACCCGGTCGAGCTCCTCACCGCGGCCGAGCAGCTCCTCGACGACGGGTTCGTCGTCCTGCCGTACACGAACGACGACCCGGTCACCGCGGCGCGCCTGGCCGGGCTCGGCTGCGCCGCGGTGATGCCGCTCGGGGCGCCGATCGGGAGCGGCATGGGGATCCGTAACCCGTACAACCTGGCCATCATCCGGGAGCAGACCGAGGTGCCGGTGATCCTCGACGCTGGGATCGGCACCGCCTCCGACGCCGCGCTGGCCATGGAGCTGGGCTGTGACGGCGTGCTCCTCGCCTCGGCGGTGACGCGGGCCCGGGAGCCGGCGCAGATGGCCGAGGCCATGCGCCGCGCGGTCGAGGCCGGGCGGCTGGCGCACCTCGCCGGTCGCATCCCCCGCCGCCTCTACGCCGAGGCGTCCACGCCGTGGGAGGGCCGACCCGAGTGGTGACCCGGATCGAGCACCGCCTCCTCCTGCTGACGGACCGGACCCAGACGCCCGGCCGTCCGCTCGTCGAGGTCGTCGGCGACGCCGTCGCGGGCGGCGCGCGCGCCGTCGTCCTCCGCGAGAAGGACCTGCCCGCGGCGGCCCGGGCCGCGCTCGCGGCCACGCTCGCGGCGGTGCTGCGGCCCGTCGCCGGGACCCTGCTCGTCGCGTCGGGCGGGGCGGCCGCCGCCGACGGCGTGCACCTGGCCGCCGACGACCCGTTCCCGACCCCTCGCCCGGCGCTCGTGGGGCGTTCGTGCCACCGCGTCGTCGAGCTGGCGGACGCCGCCGCAGAGGGCTGCGCCTACGCCACGCTCTCCCCGATCTTCGCGTCGGCGTCGAAGCCCGGCTACGGCCCCACGCTCGGCGAATCGGCGCTCGGCGACCCGCCGCTGCCGGTGTACGCGCTGGGTGGCGTCACGGCGTCGAACGCCGGGCGGTGCC
>DASZJD010000039.1 GCA_035948415.1 Acidimicrobiia bacterium
GCAGAAACGGTAACCGGCGGCGAAGGGCGCCCCTGATACCGTGATCTCGGATGGAGTTCCGTCGCATCAACGCCCTCCCGCCGTACGTGTTCGGCGAAATCGAGGCGCTGAAGATGGAGGCGCGGCGGGCGGGCGAGGACGTCGTCGACCTCGGGTTCGGCAACCCCGACATCCCGTCCCCCTCGGTCGCGGTCGACAAGCTCGGGGAGGCGGTCCGCAACCCCCGCAACCACCGGTACTCGTCGAGCAAGGGCATCCCGAAGCTCCGACTCGCGATCACCGACCTCTACGCGCGCCGGTTCGGCGTCGAGCTCGACCCGGAGACCCAGGCGTGCACGACCATCGGTGCCAAAGAGGGCTTCTCGCACGTCATGTGGGTGCTGCTCGGACCCGGCGACGCCGCGATGGTGCCGACGCCGTCGTACCCGATCCACATCTGGGGCCCGATCCTCGCCGGCGCCGAGGTGCGCCACGTCCGGCTCGGCCCCGAGCAGGACTTCCTCGCCAACCTCGTCGAGGCGTGGGAGGACTCGTGGCCCCGGCCTCGGGTCGTCGTCCTCTCGTTCCCACACAACCCGACGACGGCGTGCGTCGACCTCGACTTCATGGCCCGCATGGTCGAGTTCGCGCGAGCCCACGACGTGCTGCTCGTCCATGACTTCGCCTACGCCGACCTCGGCTTCGACGGGTACGACCCGCCGTCGATCCTGCAGGTGCCCGGCGCGTCCGAGGTCGCGGTCGAGCTCTACACCCTCACGAAGTCGTTCTCGATGGCGGGGTGGCGGGTCGGCTTCCTCCTCGGCAACGCCGAGGTCGTCGCCGCGCTGGCCCGGCTGAAGAGCTACCTGGACTACGGGACGTTCCAGCCCATCCAGATCGCCTCGATCGTGGCCATGAACGAGGCCTCCGACTACCCCGTGGCCGTGAACGCCATCTACCGGCGCCGCCGCGACGCGCTCATCGACGGCCTGGCCCGCATCGGGTGGGAGATCGAGAAGCCCCGCGGCACGATGTTCGTGTGGGCGCCGATCCCCGCGCCCTACGAGGAGCACCGGAGCCTCGACTTCTGCAAGCTGCTCGTCGCCGACGCCAAGGTGGCGGTGTCGCCCGGCGTCGGCTTCGGGCCGGGCGGGGAGGGGTACGTGCGGTTCGCGCTGGTCGAGAACGAGCACCGCATCAACCAGGCGGTCCGGGGCATCCGCCGGGCGCTCCCGAAGCTCGGGTAAGCGGCCGGCCCGGCTGGCCGCGGGGCCGCTCCGATAACGTGACGGGCGTCACCGCGTGACGCCACCATGCTCTACTGGACCCTGAAGGCCGTGCTCACCCCGCTGCTGCGGGTGTTCTTCCGGATCCGCATCGAGGGCCGGGAGCACGTGCCCCGCACCGGGCCGGTCATCCTGGCCGCCAACCACCGCTCCTTCCTCGACTCGATCTTCGTGCCGCTCGCCATCGGCTGGCGTCGCGTCACCTTCGTGGCCAAGGCCGAGTACTTCGAGCAGCGACGCACGGCCTGGTTCTTCCGGGCCGTGGGCCAGATCCCCATCCAGCGCCGCGGCGGCAGCGCCAGCGACGCCGCGCTCACCGCCGCCACCGCGGTGCTGCAGCAGGGCCGGGTCTTCGGGATCTACCCCGAGGGGACCCGCACCCGCTCCGGGTTCACGCACCGCGGCCACACCGGCGTCGCCCGCCTCGCCCGCACCACCGGCGCCCCGATCGTCCCCATCGGCCTCGTCGGGACCGACGCGGCCCAGCCGACCGACGCCAAGCTCCCGCGCCCGTTCCGCCCGGTCACCATCCGCTTCGGCGCCCCGATCTCGCCGGCGCGCTACGGGGACGACACCGAGGGCCTCGCCCTGCGAGCGCTCACCGACGAGGTGATGTTCGAGATCGTCCAGCTGTGCGGCGTCTACGAGTATCGGGACACGTACGCGACGAAGCAGGCCGAGGACCTGCCGACCGCGGTGGCGCGCGTCTCGGCGCTCCCGACCGCGCAGGTCGCCTGAGGGGATCAGGCGTCGCGCGCCCAGCCGCGCGACCGGTCGACCGCCCGCCGCCAGCGAGCCGCTCCGGCGGCCACGTCGTCGGCCGACGCCGCGGGCCGGAACTCGGCGTCGGCCCGCCATCGGCGGGCCGCCTCCTCGGGGGTGGCCCAGACCCCCTCGGCGAGGCCGGCGAGGAACGCGGCGCCGAGCGCGGTCGTCTCCTGGACCGCGGCGCGCTGCACGGTGACGTCCAGCACGTCGGCCTGCAGCTGGCAGAGCACGTCCATCACGCTGGCGCCGCCGTCGACCCGCAGGGCGGGGAGGGACCGACCGGCGGCGGCGGTCATCGCGCCGACGACGTCGCGGACCTGCCACGCCATCGCCTCGACCACGGCTCGGGCCAGGTGGGCACGGTTCGTGCCGCGGGTGATGCCGAGCACGGTGCCGCGCGCGTAGGGGTCCCACCACGGCGAGCCGAGCCCGGCGAAGGCGGGGACGAACACCACGCCGCCGGTGTCGGGCACGCTGGCCGCCAGCGGCCCGACCTCCGCGGCCCGCTCGATGACGCCGAGCTCGTCGCGCAGCCACTGGATGGCGGCGCCGGTGACGAAGATCGCGCCCTCGAGCGCGTAGGACACCTCGTCGCCTCGACGCCACGCCACGCTCGTCAGGAGCCCCTCGGTGGGCGGCGGGTGGGTGTTCCCGAGGTTCATGAGCACGAACGAGCCGGTCCCGTAGGTGTTCTTCGTCATGCCGGGCTCGAAGCAGGCCTGCCCGAACAACGCCGCGGCCTGGTCGCCGGCGATGCCGCTGACCGGCACGTGCAGCCCGGCCGCGGCCTCGGGCGCCGTGACCCCGAACCGGCCGCTGCTCGCGCCGACCGAGGGCAGGCAGCGGAGCGGCACCCCGAACAGGTCGCAGAGCTCGGCGGACCACGCCAGCTCGTCGAGATCGAAGAGCAGGGTGCGGGACGCGTTCGACGGGTCGGTGGCGTGCACGCCGGCGCCCGGGCCGCCGGTCAGCCACCAGAGCAGCCAGGCGTCGACGGTGCCGACGAGGAGGTCGGCGTCGGCGCTGACGCCACCCTCGTGCAGCAGCCACTCGAGTTTCGTGGCCGAGAAGTAGGGGTCGAGCACGAGGCCGGTCCGGGCCCGGATCATCGGCTCCCGCCCCTCGGCCCGCAACGCCTCGCAGCGCGCCGCGGTCCGCCGGTCCTGCCACACGATGGCTCGGTGGCGCGGCCGGCCGGTGGCCCGGTCCCACGCCACCGCGGTCTCGCGCTGGTTCGTGATCCCGATCGCCGCGACCGGCCCGCCGGCGGCGGCGGCCGCCTCGGCGAGCGTCACCCGTGTGGCCTCGAGGATGTCGACGGCGTCGTGCTCGACCCAGCCCGGCCGCGGGAAGTGCTGCGGGAACTCGCGGTAGGCGCGGGCCCGCACCTGCCCGTCCTCGTCGACGGCCAGGGTCCGGACGCCGGTGGTGCCGGCGTCGACGGCCAGGACGATCGTCACGGAGCCGGCGGCGGAGGATCCCGGAGGCCGGCGTCCTCGGCGTCCGCCCGGGCGGGCCCGGCGGCGCGCGTCGCGGGGGCGCCGGCGCCCGCGTCCACGCGGTGCACGAGCGTCTCGCCGAGGAGGCGCTGACGGGGGCGGAACTCGAAGACGGTCTCGGTGTTCCTCGTCGCCACGACCACCTGCAGCAGCGGCCGGGCCCGGCGGACGCGCTCGACGCGGAACGCCTCGTAGCGCTCGCTCGTGACCAGGTCGGTCGGCCGCGGGGCGCGGCCGCGGCGGCGCTCGAAGACGAGCAGCCGCCGGTCGGTGAGCAGGAGGAGGAACTGGCGTCGTCGCTGCAGCAGCAGGGGAACCCGGCGACGGAGCGACGCGGCCCAGCACGGTCCGTGCCCGACCACCCGCTCGCCCTCGGCGAGCACCTCGTGCGCGGCCGCGACGATCTGCTCGAGGCTCCGGCGGGGCATCGCCGGGCGAGGCTACCGGTCTTCGGCGTCGGGGCCTGGCCGCGCCAGGATGGGCGGTCGAGAAGGGAGCGCCCATGCGCGTCGGCATCCTCACCGGGGGCGGTGACTGCCCCGGGCTCAACGCGGTGATCCGCGCCGTCGTGCGCAAGGGCGAGGAGGTCTACGGCCACCAGCTGGTCGGGTTCCGCCACGGGTGGCGCGGCGTGCTCGACTCCGAGACGGTCGAGCTCACGGTGGGCTCGACGCGAGGCACCCTCCGTCGCGGCGGCACCATCCTCGGCACCTCCCGCACCAACCCGATGCAGCACGAGGGCGGCCTCGCGGCGGTGCAGGCGACCCTGGCCCGTGAGCGCGTCGACGCGCTCGTGGTGATCGGCGGCGAGGACACGCTCGGCGTCGCGGCGGCGCTCGGCTCGGAGGGCGTGGCCAGCGTCGGGGTCCCGAAGACCATCGACAACGACCTGTCGGCGACGGACGTCACGTTCGGGTTCCAGACCGCGGTGCAGATCGCCACCGACGCCATCGACCGGCTCCACACCACCGCCGAGAGCCACGACCGGGTCATGGTCGCGGAGGTGATGGGACGGCACGCCGGCTGGCTCGCCCTGTGGTCCGGGCTGGCCGGCGGCGCCGACGTCATCTTGATCCCCGAGCAGCCCTTCGACCTCGACGCTGTGTGCGAGCGGCTCCGCCACCGGCACACCCGCGGCGCCAGCTACTCGATCGTCGTGGTCGCCGAGGGCGCCCAGCCGACCGAGGGCACGATGACGATCCAGGACGCGGGCGTCGACGAGTTCGGCCACGTCCGCCTCGGCGGCATCGCCAGCGCGCTGGCCCCGGAGATCGAGGACCGCACCGGCTACGAGACCCGGGTCACGATCCTCGGCCACGTGCTACGCGGCGGCACGCCGACCGCGTTCGACCGGATCCTCGCCACGCGCTTCGGCCTCGCGGCAATCGACGCCGTCCACGAGCAGGACTTCGGGACCATGGTGGCGCTCCGGGGCACCGACATCGTCCGGGTGCCGATCGCCGACGCCGTTCGGACGCTGAAGACCGTCCCGCCGGCCCTCCTCGCCGACGCCGCCGTCTTCTTCGGGTAGGCCCGGGCCTCGTCTCGGCGCCGGGACGCGGCTCCGGGCGCGCCACACTGTCGGGACGGGCATCGCCCGTCGACGCCGACCGCGACGAGGCGACGCCGGACCCGAGGAGCACGATGGGCTCAGCGCTGGACGACCTGCTCGACCTGCTCGAGCTCGAGACCCTCGAGGTCAACCTGTTCCGGGGGCTGAGCCCCGACGAGGACCGCCAGCGGGTGTTCGGCGGTCAGGTCGCGGCGCAGGCGCTCGTCGCCGCCGGCCGCACCGTCGAATCGGGTCGGCCCGTGCACTCGCTCCACGCCTACTTCCTGCGGCCCGGCGACCCCACGATCCCCATCGTGTACGAGGTCGACCGGATCCGCGACGGGCACTCGTTCACGACCCGACGGGTGGTCGCGATCCAGCACGGCCGGGCGATCTTCAACCTCCAGGCCTCGTTCCAGATCGTCGAGGCCGGCCCCGACCACTCGGCCGAGATGCCGGCCGTCCCGGACCCCGAGGAGCTCCCGACCTTCCGCGAGCGCGTCGAGGGCTCCCTCGACCGCTTCGGGCCGGCGGCGACCGAGTGGCTCGTCCGCGAGCGACCGATCGAATCCCGGCCCGTCGACGACCCCCACTGGCTGGCGCCCTCGCCCCGGCAGCCGGCCCAGGACGTCTGGATCCGCGCCAACGGGACGCTGCCCGACGACCCGCTCGTCCACGCCTGCGTCGTGGCGTACGCGTCCGACCTCACGCTGCTCGACACGGCCACGCTGCCGCACGCGATCTCCTACGACGGCAACTTCATGATGGCGAGCCTCGACCACGCCATGTGGTTCCACCGGCCGTTCCGCGCCGACGAGTGGCTCCTCTACCACCAGCTCAGCCCGTCGGCGGCGGGAGCCCGCGGGCTCGCGCTCGGTCACGTCTTCCGGCGCGACGGCGACCTCGTGGTCACGGTGGCCCAAGAGGGCCTCATCCGACCGGTGCGCGACACCGAGCGGTCGTGAGGTGACCAGCCCCGACGGGCGCGTCGACCTGCGCTCCGACACCGTCACCACGCCCACCCCCGAGATGCGGCGGGCCATGGCCGCCGCCGACGTCGGGGACGACGCCTACGGCGAGGACCCGACGGTGAACCGGCTCGAGGCGCTCGCCGCCGACCGGCTCGGCACCGACGCGGCGTTGTACGTCACGTCCGGGACCCTCGCCAACCAGCTGGCGCTGCGGGTGCTCGGCCGACCCGGCACCGAGGTGCTGTGCGGCGAGCGCGCCCACGTCTACCGCTACGAGCACGCCGCCGCGGCCGGGAACGCCGGCGTGCAGCTGCGCCCCGTCCCCGACCCCGACGGGCGGTTCGGCGACGCCGCCGTGACGCGGGCCGTGCAGGACGCCGGCGCGCACCTCCCGCCGCTCTCCGCCGTCGCGATCGAGAACCCGCACATGCCGGCCAGCGGCCGGCCGTGGTCCCCGGCCGAGGTGGCGGCGGTCGCCGCGGCCGCCCACGGGCACGGGCTCCCGGTCCACTGCGACGGCGCCCGCATCTGGAACGCCGCCGTCGCCACGGGCGTCGCGCCCCGAGACCTGGGCGCGCCCGTCGACACGGTCATGTTCTGCCTCTCGAAGGGGCTGGCGGCGCCCATCGGCTCGGTGCTCTGCGGCTCCCGCGCCGCGATCGGCGCCGCGCGGGAGGAGCGGGCCCGTCTCGGCGGCGCCTGGCGCCAGGCCGGGGTGATCGCCGCGGCCGGGATCGTCGCGCTCGAGACGATGGTCGAGCGGCTCGCCGACGACCACGCGCGCGCCCGACGACTCGCCGACGCGCTCGCGGCCCGGTTCCCAGGCAGCGTCGAGCCCCAGCACGTCCGGACCAACATCGTGTGCGCGTCCGCCGACCATCTGCCGCCGCGGCTGGTGGAGCGGCTCGACGTCGAGGGCGTGCGCTGCGGCATGATCGACGGCCGCACCGTACGCTTCGTGACGCACAAGGACGTCGACGACCACGACGTCGACCGCACCGTCGCCGCCCTCGACGTGATCCGCAAGGAGGACGCATGAGCCGGGTACTCATCACGGGCTGCTCGACCGGGTTCGGTCGGGCCGCCGCGGTCGAGCTGACGAAGCGCGGTCACGAGGTGGTCGCGACGGCACGACGGCCCGAGACCCTGGACGACCTCGACGTGGCGTCACGCCTCGCGCTCGACGTCGACGACCCGACGTCGGTGCGGGCCGCCGTCGACGCCGCCGGCCCGGTCGACGCGCTCGTCAACAACGCCGGGTTCGGCGTGGCCGGGCCGGTCGAGACGGTGTCGCTCGACGCCGCCCGGCGCTGCATGGAGACGAACCTCTTCGGCGCCGCCCGCATGATCCAGGCCGTGCTGCCGGGCCTGCGGGCCCGCGGCGGCGGCACGATCGTGAACGTGTCGTCGGCCGCGGGACGGGTCGGCGCGCCGCTCGACGGCTTCTACTCGGCGACGAAGTGGGCGCTCGAGGGGCTCTCCGAGTCGTTGCACTTCGAGGTCTCCCACTTCGGGATCCGGGTGCGGATCGTCGAGCCGGGCGCGTTCGAGACCGCGTTCGACGGCAACGCGGTGCGAGGGGGGATCGAGGGCACCCCGTACGAGGAGCTCGACCGCCAGTGGGAGGCGGCGCGCCCCGCGCTGATCGGCGACGGGCCGCCGCCCACGGCCGAGCTGGTGGCGAGCGTCATCGCCGACGCCATCGAGAGCACCGCGCCGCGGCTGCGCTGGCTCGTCGGCCCGGACGCCGAGCTGGCGATCGGCGCGAAGGACTCGATGCCGTTCGAGGACTTCGAGTCGAGCATGCGGAACTTGCTCGGCGTCACGTGGTGATCCCGCTCGTCGACGACATCCCGAGCCGCGTCCTCGCGATCTTCGCCCACCCCGACGACCCCGAGATCGCGGCCGGGGGGACGCTGGCCCGGTGGGCGGCCGCCGGCGCCGCGGTGTGGGTGCTCATCACCACCCGCGGCGACAAGGGCTCCGACGACCCGCGCGCCGACCGCGACGCGCTGGCCCGTCGACGGGTCGAGGAGACGGCGGCGGCCAGCGAGCTGCTCGGGTTCGCCGGTCACCTGCACCTCGAGTACCCGGACGGCGAGCTCCCCGACGACCTCGACCTGCGCGCCGCGATCGTGCGGCGAGTGCGGGAGCTCCGGCCCGAGGTCGTCGTGTGCCCGGACCCGACCGCGGTGTTCTTCGGCGACTCCTACTTCAACCACCGGGACCACCGCGTCACCGGATGGGCCGCGCTCGACGCCGTCGCCCCCGCCTCCGGCAACCCGCACTACTTCGCGGACCAGATCGAGGCCGGTCTCGCCGTGCACCGCGTGGGGGCGGTGTACCTGTCCGGCACGATGGAGCCGAACTGCTGGGTCGACATCAGCGACGTCCTCGAGCGCAAGGTCGACGCGCTGTTCTGCCACGCCAGCCAGCTCACCCAGACGGGGGAGTGGTTCCGGGAGTTCCTGCGCGAGCGGGCCGAGGAGGCGGGCCGGGCCGCGGGCGTCCGGTACGCGGAGGGGTTCCGGCGCCTGGCGCTGCTGTGACTACGGGCGCGGTCGGCGCTTCCACTCGGCCATCGCCCGCAGCACCAGCACGGCGATGATCCCGACGCCCACGGCGCCACCGGCGGCGCCGACGAGCGTCCCGAGCAGCCTCGGGGTGCTGTCGGTGCCGGTCGCGCCGACGTCGACGATCCCGTAGCCGATGATCCCGCCGAACACGCCGGCGAGGACGACGCTGCCGAACGCGAGGAGGTACGCGGCGCGCGACGGCAGCCCCGCCGGCAGACCGCCCGATCCGGCGCCGTTCTCGCCTGGCACGCCCCGATGGTACGGCCGAGGCGCGCCGATAGGCTGCTCGCGATGCGCGAGTGGCTGGTCGCCGGCGCGCTCGTCGAGGTGGACGACGCGCTGCTCCTCGTCCGCAACGAGCGCCGTGGCGGCTACTCGGACTGGTCGACGCCGGGCGGGGTGATCGACGCCGACGACGGATCGGTGCTCGAGGGCCTGACCCGCGAGGTCGAGGAGGAGACCGGGCTGCGCGTGACCGCCTGGGAGGGACCCCTCTACGAGGTGCGGGCGGTCGCCGTGGACATGGGGTGGCGGATGCGCGCCGAGGTCTACCGGGCGCTGCGCTTCGAGGGCGAGGTGCGCGTCGCCGACCCCGACGGGATCGTGGTCGAGGCCGCCTTCGTCGACACGCCCACGTGCGCGGCCCGCCTCGCCGACGGCGCGCTCTGGGTGCGGGAGCCGCTGGCCGAGTGGATCGCCGAGCGGTGGGGGCCCGAGGCCGTGCGCGGCTACACCTACGACGTCCACGGGACCCGACGCGAGGACCTCGCGGTCGTGCGGACGTCGCCCGCCGCCGGGTGACCGACGGCGCGGCCGCCGCCGCCATCCTCCACGTCGACCTCGACGCCTTCTACGCCGCCGTCGAGCAGCGCGACGACCCGTCGCTGCGGGGCCGACCGGTGATCGTCGGTGGCCTCGGCCGTCGCGGCGTGGTGGCGGCCGCCAGCTACGAGGCCCGCCGGTTCGGCGTCCACTCGGCGATGCCGACCGGCCGGGCCCGCCGCGCCTGTCCGGACGGGGTGTTCCTCGCGCCCCGCTTCGACCGCTACGGCGACGCCAGCCGCAGCGTCATGACGATCCTCCGCTCCTACACGCCGCTCGTGGAGCCGATCTCGCTCGACGAGGCGTTCCTCGACGCCCGGGGCGCGAGCCGGCTGCACGGCACCGGCCCGGCGATCGGTGCCGCGATCCGCGCCCGGGTACGCGACGAGACCGGCCTCACGGCGTCGGTCGGCGTCGGCACCACGAAGCTCGTGGCGAAGCTCGCCAGCGAGCTGGCCAAGCCCGACGGGCTGCTGCTCGTCGAGCCGGGCACCGAGGCCGCGTTCCTCGCTCCCCTCGACGTCCGCCGTCTCTGGGGCGTCGGCCCGGCCACCGAGCGGCGGCTGGCGCGGCTCGGCGTGCGCACGGTCGGCGACCTCACCGCGCTCCCGGTCGCCGCCCTCGAGGGCGCGCTCGGACGCGCGCACGGCGCCCACCTGGCCGCCCTCGCCCGCAACGACGACGACCGGCCGGTCGAGCCGGCGCGTCCCGTCAAGTCCATCGGCCACGAGGAGACCTTTGCCACCGACGTCACCGACCGTGCCGCGCTCGAACGCGACCTGCTGCGGTTCGCCGAGCGCGTCGCGACCCGGCTGCGCGAGTCCCGGCTCCTGGCCCGCACCGTCCAGCTGAAGGCCCGCTACGGCGACTTCCGGACCATCACGCGGTCGCGCACGATGAGCGAGCCGACCGAGCTCGCCGAGGAGCTCGTGCGCGTCGGGCGGCAGCTGCTCGACGACGTCGACGTGCGCCCGGGATTGCGGCTGCTCGGGCTGTCGGCGCAGCAGCTCGTCTCGCTCGGCGAGGCGCAGGCCCGCCTGCCGCTCGACGCGCCGGCGGCGCTCGAGCGCGACCGCCGCGGCGACCTCGAGCGCACGGTCGAGGACCTGCGCCGACGGTTCGGCGACGACGCCGTCACGCGCGCCGTGCCACCGCCGACCGCCCCCCGCCGGTGACGACCCGCGTCGGGCTCGTCGGCTGCGGGCTCATCGGCTTCGTCCACTCGTACACGCTGCGGCTGCTCGGGCGGAGCCGGGTCGTGGACGCGGCGGTCACGGCCACCTACGACCGGCGGCCGGAGCGCGCCGCCGCGTTCGCCGCCGCCCACGACGCCGTCGCCTGCGCCGACCTCGCCTCGCTCGTGGACCAGGTCGACGCGGTGTGGGTGTGCACGTGGACCGCGGCGCACCTCGAGGCGGTCGCCGCCGCGGCCGAACGGGGCCGGGCCGTGTTCTGCGAGAAGCCCCTCGCCCCGACCCTCGCCGAGTGCGAGGAGGTGGCCCGCCTCCTCGCCACCGTTCCCCACCAGGTCGGGCTGGTCCTGCGCTCGGCGCCGGTGTTCGTCGCCCTGAAGGCCGCGGTCGAGAGCGGGGAGCACGGGGCGCCGCTGACGATCCTGTTCCGCGATGACCAGTACTTCCCCATCCAGGGGCTCTACGGGTCGGACTGGCGGGCCGACGCGCGGAGAGCGGGCGCCGGCACGCTCCTCGAGCACTCGATCCACGACGTCGACATCCTCCGCTGGCTGCTCGGCGACCCCGACCACGTGCAAGCCGCGGTGCGGTCGCGGTTCGGGCACCCGGGAATCGACGACGTCGCCGCGGTCCTGTGCACGTACCCGGACGGGGCGGTGGCGACGCTGACCGGCGTGTGGCACCAGGTCCTCACCCGGGGCTCGGGCCGACGCGTCGAGGTGTTCTGCGAGCGGGCGCTGCTCTGGCTCGACGACGACTTCACCGGGCCGCTCCACGTCGAGACGTCGGACGGCGCGACCACGATCACGACCGACCCGCCGTCCTGGGTCGAGCGGCTCGACGCGCCCCCGGTGCTGGCGCGGGCGGTCGCCGAGTACGCCCCCGCCAGCAAGGCCTTCCTCGACGCTCTGGCCGCCGGGGCGGCGGAGGCGCCCGGGCCGGACGCGGCGACGGCGCTCGCCGCGCACCGAATCGTGGACGCCGCCTATCGGTCCGCCGCCGCCGGGGGGGAAGCAACCGCACCCCTAGCGCGTTGATGGGGTGGGGGGCCTGCGCGACAATGACGATGGCGCCCCCGGGAGCGGTTCTCGCGACCGAAGCCAGCACCAAGGAGCCCCGTCCAGGTCATGCCGCTATCTGAAGACGAGCAGCGGATCCTGAAGGACATCGAGGCCAACCTCTCGGTCACCGACCCGAAGCTGGTCCAGCAGGTCTCCGACACCACCCTCTACCGGCACGCCACCCGGATGATCAAGTGGGCCGTGGTCGGGTTCGTCGCCGGCCTCGTGGTGCTCCTCACCACCTTCACGAGCGTGCTCGCCCTCGGCGTCGTCGGCTTCCTCATCATGCTGTTCTGCCTCCTCGTCATCGAGCGCAACGTCCGCAAGATCGGCCGGGCCGGCCTCGAGAGCCTCACCGGCTCCCTCCGCGGGGGCGCACTGAAGGGCCTCTTCGGCGAGACCGGCCGTCGGTGGCGGGAACGCTGGCGGCGCGACGACGACTCGTCCTGACGACCCGAACGGATGGGCTTTACCGCCCCGCAGGCGGCGCGGCTGACGGGATGCGCCCCGGCCCAGCTCGAGTACTGGCAGCGCTGCGGGCTCGTGGTGGCGCGCCCCCAGGACCCGGACGGCCCGTACTCGTTCCGTGACCTCGTGGCGCTCCGCGTCGTGCGGTCGCTCCTCGACGCCGGGCTGCCGCTGGCGCGGATCCGACGCGCCGTCGCGGCGCTCGTCGAGGCGGGGGAGGACGTCGCCGGGCTGCGCATGGTCACCGACGGCGAGCACGTCTGGGCCTGCCGCGACGACGGCCAGATCCTCGACGCCCTTCGACACGGCCAGCTCGCCCTCTTCGTCGCCATCGACCGCATGGCCGCCGAGGTCGACGCCGAGGTCCGCGCCTTCGCCCACGACCGTCAGTCGTTCGTGGACGGGCTCCGCCGCGACCACCCCGCCGGCTCCGGCTGACGAGGCGGCCCGCCCACCCGCAGCCGCGACCGCAGCCGGGTGCGCAGGTCCAGCGCGGCGTCGAGCGCCGTGAGCACCGCGTCGGCGTCCTGCCACGCCGCCTGCACCGTCGCGTCGCTCGGGGGCAGCTCGCCGTACCGGGCCGCGGTGTAGCGGCCCGCCAGGGCGGCGAGGGGCGGCGCCAGCCGCTCGTCGAGTCGGACCGGCAGCGCCTCGGCGACCTCGTAGGGCGTGAGCGAGCGCGGCCAGCCGACGCCGGCGGCGCGGAAGCCGTCGAGCGCCTCCGCCCACGCCCCCGCGACCTGCTCGGCCGGATCGGGGACGGCGCGACGACGGGCGCGCCGCCGCGCCTTGCGCGCCACCGCGGCGCCGAGCGCGGCGAGGAGGCCGAGCGTCACGAGGCCGGCGATGACGATCGCCCAGCCGAGCACCGACAGCCCCGTCGAGCGCCGCGGGGATGACACCGCCACCCGGTTCGGCACCGGCGTCGGGTTCGGCGCCACGCCGCCACCCGACGGCGTCGGCGTCGGCGCCGCCGGCACCGTCGACGGGGTCGGGGTCGACCGGGTCGCCGCCGGCGGCTCGCCGGGGAGCGGGGCGGCGCCGCCCGGCGCGCCGGTCCGCGGCGTCGGGTCGAAGAGATGGGTCCAGCCGAGCCCGGCGAGCCAGATCTCCGGCCACGCGTGGGCCTCGAAGTTCGTCACGTGGTACACGCCGCCCTGCGCGGTGCCCGGCGTGAACCCGACCGCGACGCGCGCCGGGATCCCGAGGGACCGCGCCATGACCGCGTACGTGCTCGCGAACTGGACGCAGAACCCCCGGCGGGTGGCGAGGAACGTGACCATCGCGTTCTCGTCGTCGCCGAGGGTCACGCTCGCGTCGTAGGTGAACAGGGACGACCGGAAGTAGTCCCGGAGGGCCAGGGCCTCGTCGTAGGGGAGCGTCGCGCCGCCGACGGCCTGCCGGGCGCGCTCGCGCAGGGTGGCGGGGAGGTCCGACGGCAGCGCGAGGTACCGGCGGAGCGCGGCCGGCAGCGGGGCCCCGGTGCCGAGCCGCTGCGTCGGGGTGACCGGCGCGCTCGGGAGCCGCGAGTCGACCGAGTAGCTCAACCCGTCCACGGACGACCGGTCGGTGACGAGCGTGCCCGACGACCGCACCACGAGCGTGTCGGGGCGGCTCACCGTGACCGGCTCGTACGCCGCCGGCATCCACCGCTCACCGAGCGGACCGATCTGGTACCGCTGGTGGAGCGCGCCGCGGGGGGCGCGGGACGCGAGCCCTTGGCCGACGGCGCCGTTCCCGCGCGCGGTGAGCGTCCACTGCCCCCCACCGGCCGAGCTGTAGTCGTCGAGGGCGGTGATCCGCCAGTAGTCGGGGCTGGCGACGGCGACCGTGAACAGCTCGTGCCGTGGTCCCCGACGCAGCTGGTCCCCGACGTTCACGAGCGGGGCCACGCTGGTCTGGTAGCTCGAGCTCCCGGTCGACGAGCTGAGCGACCCGACGCTGACCAAGGGGTGGCCCGAGGTCGGCAGCGTCGGCGCCACCGCCGATGCCACGAGGGTCGCGGCCAGGCCCGCCACGGCCACGCCCGCGAGCAGCCGCGGCGCCGTCGCGCCGGGGGACCGACCGATCCGGGTGCGGCGCCGCTCCAGCAGGGTCTGGTGCTGCACGGCGAGGAACACGACCGCGGCGCCGCCGAAGGCCACGGTGCTCGGCACCCAGCCGTGGGGCGTCCCGAGCGCCCGCAGCCAGATCACCGCCACCGTCGCGGGGGCCAGGACGCTCATGGCCCCGTCGCGCCGGAAGGCGAGGTCGTCGGCCACCGCGCCGACGACGAAGACGGCGATGGCGCCCAGCAGCACCGCGCTGGGGCTGGCCGGGATCGGGCGCGCGTCGGTCCGGACCACGGTCCACCCGGCGCGGAGCTGGTCGCCGAGCCGGGTCAGCGACCCCGTCCACGCGACCGCGGCGAGCAGCAGGCCGGCGCCGGCGACGACGGCGCTGGCGGCCGCGGAGCGGGTCCAGCGTCGGGTGACCCAGCCCAGGGCGTGGGGGAGCACCGCCGCCACGAGCAGCGGCCCGAGGTACGCGTCGGAGGCGAAGATCGCGCCGAAGCTCAGCGCGACCGACGCGCTCAGCGCCGCGAGCGCGACCGAGACGGGGAGTTCGCGGGTTGCCATCGGGTCCGGGTGCGGGTGGTGGCGGCCCACGCCACCGGGAACGGACGCTGCGAAGCGTCGACGAGCACGATGGGGCCGGTGGCGAGCGTCGCCGGCCCGGTGGTCACGAGGGTCACGACCCGGCGGCGGCGCAGCGCGGCCGCGGCGTCGAGGATGACCGGGTCGGCGGCCCCGGTCACGACCACGACGCCGCCGAGGCCGAAGCGCTTCCGCAAGGCGCCGGTGACCACGTCGAGGTGGTCGGTGGGGTCGGGCTCGACCACCGCCAGCCGGTCCAGCACCGCGTCGAGCGCGGTCCGCCCCGGCCGTCGCAGCGTCTCGCCCGCGCTCGTCACCACCTCGACCGGCTGGTGGGTCCGGTGCAGGCTCGCCGCGATCGACGCCACCGCCTCGACCGCGGCCTCGAAGGTGCGGGCGTCGTGCGCCGACGCCCGCACGTCGAAGAGCACGACGGCACGCCCAGGCGCGGGAGCGTCGTCGACGCGGACGAGCAGGTCGCCGCGGCGCGCCGTCGATCGCCAGTGGACGCGCCGCGGGTCGTCGCCGGGCTCGTAGTCGCGGAGGGCGAGGAACTCGCCGAGGGCCTCCACCACCGGGATGCGGGGCCCGCTGGCCCGCTCGGCCGGCTCCCCGCCCCCGCCCCGGCGGGGTGGCAGCACCGTGTGGACGCGGGGCCGCACGATGACCTCGCTCGTGCCCCCGACGGTCCACGTGCGACGGACGAGGCCGCACGGGTCGGCCAGGGTCAGCAGCGTCGGGCCGACCACGTGCCGTCCCCGACGCTCGGTCGGGATCCGGTACCCGGCCTGGAGCTCGGTGCCGCCCGGCAGCGGCACCACGACGAACCGGGCGGCGCGGCGCCCGCCGTCGACGGTCTCGGTGAGGCTCAGCCAGGGCGTGGCGACCGTGGTCGTCCCGCGCAGGATCACCCGGCCCTCCTGCCCGACCGAGAGGCGCGCCGGGTGCACCGACCGATCGACCGTCATCACCACCCGGTGACGCAGCACCCAGACGGCGGCGATGCCGAGCACGAGCCCGCCGCCGAGGGCGAGCGCGGCGAGCGCGTCCGAGCCGAGGAGCCAGCTGCCGACGAGCAGACCGACGGCGGCGCCACCGAGGGTCCAGCCCCGCCGGGTCAGCTCGGGGACGCCGATCCGAGGGCCGCGGGCCACGGGCTACCCGCTGGCGCGCGGGACGGCGACGCCCGCCAGCACCCGCTCGAGCACGTCCTCGGCGGTCACGCCGCGCAGCTCCGCCTCCGGGGCGACGATCATGCGGTGCGTGAGCACGGCCGGCGCCAAGGCCTTGATGTCGTCGGGCACGACGTAGTCGCGTCCCGCGCCGGCGGCCAGCGCGCGGGCGCCCCGCTGCAGCGCCAGCGCCCCCCGGGGGCTCACGCCCAGCGCCAGCTCCGGGTCCCGTCGGGTGGCGTCGACCACGTCGACGACGTAGGCGCGCAGCGCCGCGGCGACGTGCACCGCGGTGGCGGCGTCGGCGGCGGCGGCAACGTCGGCCGCGGTCGTGACCGGCTGCAGGTCGTCGGGCTCGACCTGGCCGACGCCGTGCGTCTCGAGGATCGCCATCTCGGCCTCCCGGTCCGGGTAGCCCATCGGGAGCCGCATCAGGAACCGGTCGAGCTGGGCCTCGGGCAGGGGATAGGTGCCCTCGAGCTCGACCGGGTTCTGGGTCGCGATCACGAGGAACGGCCGCGGCAGCGCCCATGTCCGCGCGTCGACGGTGACCTGACGCTCCTCCATCGCCTCGAGCAGCGCCGACTGGGTCTTCGGCGACGCCCGGTTGATCTCGTCGGCCAGGACGACGTGGGCGAACACGCCGCCGGGCCGGAACTCGAACTGGCTGTTGGCCCGGTTCCAGACCGACACGCCCAGCACGTCGGACGGCAGCAGGTCCGGGGTGAACTGGATGCGGTGCGCGGTGCCGGCGATCGAGCGGGCCATCGCCTTGGCGAGCGACGTCTTGCCCACCCCGGGGACGTCCTCGATGAGGAGGTGCCCCTCGGCGAAGAGGCACACCAGGGCGAGCCGAATCTGGTCGTGCTTGCCCTGGATCACGCGCTCGACGTTGCGGGCCACGAGCTCGAAGAGCGCCGCGACGTCGACGCGCCGAGCGGTAGCAGGTTGGGCCACGCTCCCTCCTCGAACGCGGCGCGCACGCTACCAGCAGGGCCCTCTCGCTCTGCCGCTACCGTCACGTGATGCCGGCTCCCCGCACCGGCTGGGCGCGCGCCGGGCTGGCGGTCGCGGCTCGGCCCTCGCTCTGGTCTGTCGCGGCGCGGCAGGCCTTCCGGCTCGCCCGCCCCCGCTGGTGGCGACGTCCGCCTTTCCTGCCCCTCCCGGACTCCGCTTACCTCGCGTTCCGACTCGAGACCCAGTACGGGTCCGCCGACGCGCGACCCGCCGGCGGGGACGTCCTCGCGTACCTCCGGTGGTGCCGTGCGCAGGACGATCTCCGCCGCCAACGTCGCCGGGGGAGCGGTCAGGGGCCCCAGTAGACTTCGCCCGACCCGCCAGCGGCGCGGGCCCCGGGGAGGTTCCGAGGCTTGGGGAGAGCTCTACTGCTCAACGCCAGCTTCGAGCCTCTCTGCGTCGTCACGGTGCGGCGGGCGGTCGTCCTCGTCCTCAAGGACAAGGCCGAGATCGTCGCTCGCAACGGCGCTGAGCTGCACTCGGAGCGCCGCGTGATCGCCGTCCCGTCGGTGATCCGGCTCATGCACTTCGTCCGCGTCCCGTACCGCAGCCGGGTGCCGCTCTCCCGACGGGCGGTCTTCGCGCGCGACGGCCACCGCTGCCAGTACTGCAGCCACACGGCCGAGAACATCGACCACGTCGTCCCCCGCTCGCGGGGGGGCGAGCACAGCTGGGAGAACGTCGTCGCGTCCTGCCGCTCCTGCAACGCCCGCAAGGAGGACCGCACCCTGGCCGAGTCCGGGCTCCGGCTGCGCCGCCCACCGGTGGCGCCCCACGCCAGCCTCTGGGTGGTCGCGACCGCCGGCGCCCTCGACCCGGCCTGGGAGCCCTTCCTGCCCGGCCTCGAGGCCGTCCCCGCCTGACCCCGCCCCCGCGCCCGGAGGCGGGCGCGGGGTGTGGCTCGTGGGAGGAAGTGGGGTTCAAGGGGTTGACGTGGTGGAGTCGCGGGGCTTAGGGTGGGGCGTAGTGGTTGATCGTGGAGTGTCGGGGGTGGCCCCGCGACGCTCCGCCGGCGAGGGGACACCGTGGCGGCCCGCTTCTTCGGGTGGTTCCAGCACACGCTGGACGACAAGGGCCGGCTCATCCTCCCGGCGGAGTTCCGCCAGGGCCTGGAGGACGGGGCCTTCATCGGGCGGTTCCCGGATCACTGCCTGGCCATCTACCCCCCCGGCGAGTTCGACACCGTGACCGAGGACATCACGCGCGCGGCCAAGGAGGGGGGCGGCGACGCCCTCGCCGCCTCGCGGTTCTTCAACTCCGGGGCCCGACCGGTGGTCCCCGACAAGCAGGGCCGGGTGCCGATCGCTCCCCACCTGCGGGAGTGGGCCCAGCTGGGCCGCGAGGTCGTCGTCACCGGGCAGCAGAAGCGGATCGAGCTGTGGTCGCCCGAGAACTGGCGAGCGGTCGAGGAGCGCGGCCAGGCCGAGCTCGCTCGTCGCCAGGGCTGGGGCATGTAGCGAGGAAGGAGCAGCACTAGGACCAAACGTGGCCCCTGGGCTCGGCAGCAGCCCCCCGGCCGGCGCGGTGAAGCCCCTACTCCGCCCGCTCCACCGGACCGTTTCGGAGAGAAATCCGAACGGACATCGTCCGCCGGGGGGCTGCCGACGGGCCCAGGGTCGGCGAGGAGACGTGATGGGTGGCTATCAGCACCGTCCGGTCATGGTCCGGGAGGTGGTCGAGCTCCTCGCCGCCGTGCCGACGGGGACCGTCGTCGACGCGACGGTCGGAGCTGGCGGGCACGCCCGCCGACTCCTGGAGGCCCGGCCGGACCTCCGCCTCCTCGGGATCGACCGTGATCCCGCGGCGGTGGCGGCGGCCCGGTCCGGGCTCGAGCCCTTCGGCGAGCGGGTCCGGATCGTGCACGGCGGCTTCGAGGACGTCGCCGAGATCGTCAAGCGAGCAAGCGAGGGGAACGTCATGGGCATCCTGTTCGATCTCGGGGTCAGCAGCCCCCAGCTCGACCTGCGGGAACGCGGATTCACCTACTGGGGCGAGGCCCCGCTCGACATGCGGATGGACAGCGCCCAGGCGCTGACCGCCGAGCAGGTCCTCAACGAGTACGACGAGGGGGCGCTGGCGGCGGTCATCGCCCGCAACGGCGAGGAGCGGTTCGCCCGGCAGATCGCCGCCCGCATCGTCGCCAGCCGGCCCCTCCACACCACCGGCGACCTCGTGCGCGCCGTGCGCGAGGCCATCCCGGCTCCGGCCCGCCGCCGCGGCGGGCACCCGGCGCGCCGCACCTTCCAGGCCATCCGGATGGAGGTCAACCGCGAGCTGCCGCACCTGGAGGCCGGGCTCGACGAGTCCGTGCACCTCCTCGGTCCCGGCGGCCGGGTGGTCGTGCTCTCGTACCACTCGCTCGAGGACCGGCTCGTGAAGGATCGCTTCGCGACGTGGGCCGGCGAGCGCGAGGCGACGCCGCCGGGCCTGCCGGTCGAGCCGCCGCGCCCGCGGCCGCTCCTCCGGCTCGTCACCCGCCGGGCGCGCCGACCGAGCCGGGACGAGGTCGCGGCCAACCCGCGGGCCGAGAGCGCCCGGCTCCGCGCCGCGGAGAAGCTCGACACGCCCACCGGGCGGTGAGCGGGGTGGCCGTCGCCGGCGCCGCGCCCCGGACCCGGGGCGCCGCCCGCCCCGCGCCGCGGGCCGTCCCCGCGCGCCGGCCGCGGCACCTGCGGCTCGTCACCACCGCCGCGCGGCGGCGCCGACTCCCGAGCACGGCCGCGCTCGTCGGGATCGGCACCGTGCTCATCGTCATCTCGCTGGTCGTCGTCCGCGTGATGCTGGCCCAGACCCAGCTGTCCCTCGACCGGCTCAACGGCCGCGTCGGCGCCGCGCAGCGGCGGTACGACCAGGCCCTCCTCCGGAACGCCGAGCTCGCCGCGCCCTCGTACGTCATCACCCGCGCCGGCCAGCTCGGCCTCGTCGCGCCGGGCCAGCCCCCCGTGGCCGTGGCGGTGCCCGCCGGCGCCGTCCCCACCGCGGCGCGCACGGCGACGCCGGTGCCCCGACCGTGAGCCCGCCGCGGGCGGTTCCCGTCCGGGCCCGACCGGGTCGGAACCGCAGCCCTCGGATCGGGCGACCGCCGGCCGGGCCGGCGGTCGCTCCGCGCGCACACCGACGCGCCCGCCCGGTCGCCGTCGCGCACGGCCGGGGCGGTCACCACGAATCTCGCCTCGTCGCGGTGGCGTCGGCGCCGCGCCGGCTCGCCGCGCTCCTCGTCGCCGTCGCGGTCGTCTTCGCGCTCATCGCCCTCCGCCTCGTCGACGTGCAGACGCGCAGCCGAGCCCGGTACGTGCGGCTGGGCCTGAGCCAGCGGGTGCGGACCGTGACCGTCGCCGCGCAGCGCGGCAGCATCCTCGATCGCAACGGCAACCAGCTCGCGGTCTCGGTGCCGGCCACGACGGTGTGGGCCAACCCGCGCGTGATGCCGGACCCGGCCTTCGCCGCCGCCAAGCTGGCGCCGCTGGTCGGCGTGGACGAGGCGACCTTGCAGGCCCGGCTCAGCGATCGCCGCCGCGGCTTCGTGTACGTGGCGCGCAAGCTCGACGCCGGGCCGGCCGCGGCGGTGCGCAACCTGCACCTCGTCGGCCTCGGCTTCGAGTCGGAGCCGAAGCGCTACTACCCGGCCGACCCGCTGGCGGCGCCGCTGCTCGGGCTCGTGGGGACGGACAACGGCGGTCTCGGCGGGCTCGAGGCCGGCGACCAGTCGATCCTGGGCGGTCGCAACGGGCGGCTCCTCGTCGAGCAGGACCCGCGCGGCCAGACCCTCCCGAACGGCACCCACGAGGAGCAGGCGACGAAGCAGGGCTCCGACGTGCTGCTCACGATCGACCAGTCGATGCAGTACGCGGCGGAGCAGGCCCTCGCCGCCGAGGTCGGCAACCAGCACTCGCGGGGCGGGATGGCGATCATCGTCGACACCCGCACCGGCGACATCCTGGCCATGGCGAGCGTCGACGGTCCCGCCGGGAGCCAGCCGGCGCGCCCGTCACCGGCCGGCGCCCGCAACCGTCCGCTCACCGACGTGTTCGAGCCCGGGTCCACGGCGAAGGTCGTCACCATCGCGGCCGCGCTCGAGGCCGGTCTCGTGACCCCGTCGACGGTCCTGTCGGTGCCGCAGTCGATCATGGTCGACGGCACGAAGTACGAGGACGTCGAGACCCACGCGACTCTGATGACGGTGGCCGACATCGTGCGTCAGTCCTCGAACGTCGGGACCATCCTCATCGCGCGGATGCTCGGTCGCGACCGCTTCGACGCCGCGCTCCACGCCTTCGGGTTCGGCGTGCCGACTGGCGTCGGGTTCCCCGGCGAGGCGGCCGGCATCCTGCTCCCGCGAGGCCAGTACAACGCGACGAGCCTGGCCTCGATGCCGATCGGGAGCGGCATCGCCGTGACCGCCATGCAGCTCCTCGATGTCTACGCCACGATCGCCAACGGGGGCGCGGCGCGCGCGCCGCGTCTCGTCGCCGCGACCGTCGATCCCGCGGGCCACCGTCGGGACCGCGCCCGCGCGCTCGCGCACCCCGTCGTGTCGGCCGGCACCGCGAACCAGGTGCGCCAGCTGCTCGTCGGGGTCGTCACCGGGGGCACGGGCACGAAGGCCCAGGTCCCCGGCTACCTGGTCGCGGGCAAGACCGGGACCGCGCGCAAGCCCCCGTACCTCGCGGGCCAGTACGTGTCCTCGTTCGCGGGGTTCGCGCCCGCGGACGCGCCCCGGCTCGCGGCGGTGGTCGTGCTCGACGAGCCGCAGGGCGGCTCCGTGTTCGGAGGCGACGTCGCGGCACCGGTCTTCGCCCGGATCATGCAGTACGCGCTGACGGTCGAGCGGGTGCCCGCGAGCGGCCCCTCGAGCATCGCAACCGGCCCGATACCCTGACCCCCGTTCCGTGACGGAGAGTAGGACCGCGCGCGTGCAGCTCCACGAGCTTCTAGCTGACGTCGACGTGCTCGACGTGCACGGCGACCCTTCGGTCGACGTGCAGGCCCTTGCCTACGACAGCCACCGCGTCGATCGGGGCGCGTGCTTCGCGTGCATCGTGGGCGCCAACCACGACGGCCACGACTACGCGCCGGCGGCGGTGCGCTCCGGCGCCGTCGCGCTCCTCGTCGAGCGCGACGTCGGGCTCACCGTCCCCGAGGCCCGCGTGACCGACGTGCGGCGGGCCTTGGGGCCGGCCGCGGCCCGACTCCACGGGCACCCGTCGCGCGCCCTCCGGTGCGTCGGCGTCACGGGCACGAACGGCAAGACGACGACCACCCACCTCTTCGCCGCCATCGCGGCCGCCGCCGGCGAGAACGCCGGGATCGTGGGCACGGTCGGCGCCCAGACCGGTGGCCCGCCGCTGCCCCTCGAGCACACGACGCCGGAGGCCCCCGACCTGCAGGCGCTGCTCGCCCGCATGCGCGACGACGGCGTGCAGACCGTCGCGATGGAGGTCTCCTCCCACGCCCTCGCCCAGCACCGTGTCGACGGCACCTGGTTCCGGGTCGTGTGCTTCACGAACCTCACGCGCGACCATCTCGACTACCACGGCTCGCTCGACGAGTACTTCGAGGCGAAGGCCCGGCTCTTCGACCCGGCCCGAGCCGCGGCCGCGGCGGTGAACCTGGACGACGAGCGGGGAGCCGAGCTGGCCCGCCGCTGCCGGGAGCGCGGGCTGCCGGTGACGACGTACGCGCTCGACGCCGACGCCGACGTCGTCGCCGCGGACGCACGCGTCGACGACCGCGGCGGTCACTTCGCGATGACGACGCGCGACGGGCCGCGTCACCCGATGCACACGCCGCTCCTCGGGCGGCTGAACCTCGCCAACGCGCTGGCGGCGGCGGTGACGGCTCAGCTCGCCGGCTTCGACGCCGACGCCATCGCCCGCGGGCTGGCGGCCGTGTCGACGATCCCCGGCCGGCTCGAACCGGTCGACGCCGGCCAGCCCTTCACCGTGCTCGTCGACTACGCGCACACGCCCGACGCCTTGGGCGCGGCCCTGGCCGCGGCGCGCCAGCTGGCGGGGCGGAATCGGGTGATCGCGGTCTTCGGTGCCGGCGGCGAGCGCGACCCGGCCAAGCGGCCGCTCATGGGTCGCGTCGCGGCCGACGCCGCCGACCTCGTGGTCATCACGACCGACAACCCGCGCTCGGAGGACCCGGCCGCGATCGCGGCCGCGGTCCGGGCCGGCGCCGCCGCGGGCGCGGCCGAGGTCCGCCTCGAGGCCGACCGCCGGTCCGCCATCCGCGACGCGCTCGCCGCGGCCCGGCCCGGCGACGTTCTCGTCGTCGCCGGGAAGGGCCACGAGACTGACCAGCGCTTCCGCGACCGTGTCGTCCCGTTCGACGACCGCGTCGTGACCCGCGAGGAGCTGGGGGGGCGGCCGTGGAGCTGACCGCGGCGGAGATCGCGACCGACACCGGGGGCCGGCTCGCGGGACCCGAGGCGGCGCGCGCGACCTCGTTCGCGATCGACTCGCGGGTGCTCGAGCCGGGCGCCTGCTTCGTCGCCCTCGTGGCCGAGCGGGACGGCCACGACTTCGTGCCCCACGCCTGGGAGCGGGGCGCGACCGTCGCGCTGGTGAGCCGACCGGTCGGCCCGGCGCCTCCCGGGCGGAGTGTGGTGGAGGTCCGAGACAGCCTGGCCGCCCTCGGTCGCCTCGGTGGCGCCGCCCGCCGCCGGCTGGCCGACGTGCCCGTCGTCGCGGTCACCGGCTCCGCCGGGAAGACGGCGACGAAGGACCTCACCGCGGCGGCGCTGGCGGCCAGCCGGCGGGTGCACGCCAGCCCGGCGTCGTTCAACAACGAGGCCGGCGTGCCCCTCACCCTGCTCGGCGCGCCGCCAGACGTCGAGGTCGTGGTGACCGAGATGGGCGCGCGGTTCGCCGGCAACCTGACGGCGCTGGCCGCGATCGCCGCGCCCACCATCGGCATCGTCACCCACGTGGGCCTCGCCCACGCCGGCCACCTCGGTGGCCCGGACGGGATCGCGGCGGCCAAGGGGGAGCTGCTCGAGGCCCTCCCCGCCGAGGGCCTGGCCATCGTGAACGCCGACTGCGGCTCCGCGACGACGCTCGCGGCCTGCACCCGGGCGCGGGTCACGCGCGTCGGCCTCGCCGCCGACGCCGACGTCCGCGTCGTCGGGCTCAGCGTCGACGCGCGCGTCCGGCCCCGCTTCACCCTCGTGACGCCGGCGGGCGAGGCCCCGGTGGCGCTGGCGCTCCACGGCGAGCACCACGCCACGAACGCGGCGATGGCCGCCGCCGCCGCGCTCGAGCTCGGCGTGCCCCTCGACGTCGCCGCGGCCGGCCTGGGGACCGCCCGCCCCGCGGCGCGGCGCATGGAGATCGCACCGACCCCCGACGGGGTGCTGCTCGTCAACGACGCCTACAACTCGAGCCCGAGCTCGGCCGCGGCGGCGCTGCGCGCCCTCGGCCAGCTCGACGTCTCGGGCCGGCGGGTCGCCGTGCTCGGCGAGATGCTCGAGCTGGGCGGGCACGGGCCCGAGGCCCACGCCGAGCTCGGGGCGCTCGCGGCCTCGGTCGGCGTCGACCTGGTCATCACGGTCGGCGCCGGCGCGGACCCGATCGCGGCGACGGCCCGCGCCGGGGGCGTCGCCGTCGTGCAGGCTCCGGATCCTTGCGCCGCCGTCGGCGTCGTGCGGTCCGAGGTGCGGACGGGCGACGCGGTCCTCGTGAAGGCCAGCCGCGCGGTCGGGCTCGACGTCGTGGCCGACGCCCTCCAGCCCGCCGACCGGAACTCGGGCGGGACGCCGTGACCTCGCTGCTCATCGCGGCGGGCACCGCGTTCACGATCGCGGTCCTCGGCACGCCGCTGCTCATCCGGCTGCTCCGCGCCCGCGGGATCGGGCAGCTCATCCGCGACGACGGGCCGTTCCGGCACCCGCACGCGGCCAAGGCGGGAACGCCGACGATGGGCGGCATCGCCCTGGTCGGCGCCGCCCTGATCGGGTACTCGGCTGCGCACGTGCGCACCGAGCAGCTGAAGTTCGCCCGCACCGGTGTCACCCTGCTGACGCTCGTGACCCTGCTCGCCGTGGTCGGCTTCGTCGACGACCTGCTCGGGGTGCGGCGGCGGCGCAACCTCGGCCTCCGGAAGCGGGGCAAGACCGCCGGCCAGCTGCTCGCCGCGTCCGGCTTCGCGCTGCTGGCCCTGAACTGGGTCCAGGTGTCCACGCACCTGTCCTTCATCCGAGACCTCGACCTCAACCTGGGCTCGACGCTGTGGTTCGTCGTCGCCGTCGTGGTGGTGGTGGGCGCGGCGAACGGGGTCAACCTCACCGACGGGATGGACGGCCTCGCCGCGGGCTCGGCCACCCTCGCGTTCGCGGCCTTCACGATCATCGCGTTCTGGCAGTTCCGCCACGCCGCCGTGTACCACGTGCGCCCCGCCGCGGTCGTCGACCTCGCCGTGGTCGCGGCGGCGATGATGGGTGCGTCGGGCGGCTTCCTGTACTGGAACGCGGCGCCGGCGCGGATCTTCATGGGCGACACCGGGTCCATGGCCATCGGCGGCGCGCTGGCGGGCCTGGCGCTGCTCACCAAGACCTTGCTGCTGCTGCCGATCCTCGGCGGCCTCTACGTCGTGGAGACGCTGAGCGTCATCGCCCAGGTCATCTCCTTCCGCGGCTTCGGGCGCCGGGTGCTCCGCATGGCGCCGATCCACCATCACTTCGAGGTGATCGGCTGGCCCGAGTTCACGGTCATCGTGCGGTTCTGGCTCTTCGCCGGCGTGTGCGTCGCGCTCGCCCTCGGCCTCTTCTACGCCGACTTCATCAACATCCCGGGAGCGATCGGCTGATGCCGTCCGCCACCCGCCATCGCTGGTCGACCCGGGCTCCGGCCCGCTCGGGGCCCGCCGCGGGGGCGGCGCCGCCCGCTCACTACCTCCTCCTCGTGATCACGGTGGCGGTCCTGAACGTCGTCGGCGTGGTCATGGTGCTCTCGGCGTCGTCGGTGGTGTCGCTCACCACGTACGGGTCGGCCTGGTACTTCTTCGAGCGGCAGCTGATCTGGACCGTGCTCGGCGCCGTCGCGTTCGTGGTCGCGTCCCGCATCGACTACCGACGGTGGCGCGACTGGGCGCGGCCCCTGCTCGTCGTCACCGCCGGCCTCCTCGTGCTCGTCCTCGTGCCGCACTTCGGCACGTACGTCGCCGGCTCGCGCCGGTGGCTCGGGATCGGCAGCTGGCGGTTCCAGCCCACCGAGCTGGCGAAGCTGACGGTCGTCCTCTTCGCCGCCGACCTGCTCACGCGCCGCGAGCACGAGCTGCACGACTGGCGGGCCACGCTCCGACCGGTCGTCGCCGTCGTCGCCGGCCTCGGCGGGCTCGTCTTCCTCGAGCCCGACCTCGACTCCACGATCCTCCTCGGGCTCATCGCGGCGGCGGTGCTGCTGGTCGGCGGCGTGCGGCTCCGCCACCTCGCCACCGCGGCCACGTGCGGCGTGACCCTCGCCACGATCCTCGCCTTCTCGGCCCCGTACCGGCGGGCCCGCCTGCTCACCTTCCTGCACCCGACGGCGACCGCCGGCAACGGCGGCTACCAGATCGTCCAGTCGCTCATTGCGCTGGGCAGCGGCGGGGTCGCCGGGGTCGGGCTCGGGGCCGGGCGGGCCAAGTGGCTGTTCCTGCCGAACGCGCACACCGACTTCATCTTCGCCGTCATCGGCGAGGAGCTCGGGCTCGTCGGCGCGCTGGCCGTCCTCGGGCTCTTCGTGGCCTTCGCCGTCCTCGGGGTCCGGGCCGCCCACCGCGCCCCCGACCGCTTCGGCCTCCTCCTCGCGGCCGGGATCACGGCCTGGGTCGTCGGCCAGGCGGCCGTGAACATCGGCGGTGTCGTGGGCCTGCTCCCCGTGTCGGGGGTCCCGCTCCCGTTCGTGTCGTTCGGCGGCTCGGCCTTGGTCTTCACGATGCTCGCCGCCGGCGTCCTCGCCAACGTGGCGCGCCAGGCCCGATGACGGCCGCCGCCACGCCGACGGCCGTGTTCGCCCTCGTCACCGGCGGCGGCACCGGCGGCCACGTGTACCCGGCCCTCGCGGTCGCGGAGGCGCTCGTGGACCGCGGCCACGACCCGGCCGCGATCCGCTTCGTCGGCGGTCGCCGCGGCCTCGAGGTGACCGCAGTGCCTGCGGCCGGGTTCCGGCTCGACGCCCTCCCGGGCCGGGGGCTGCGACGGCGCCTCGACGTCGCGGCGTGGCGCGACAACGCCGGGGCCCTCGTCGGGACCGGCCGCGCCCTCGGCCAGGCGTGGCGGCTCGTGCGGCGCACCCGCCCCCGCGTCGTCCTCGGCGTGGGCGGGTACGCGTCGCTGCCCTGCGTGGTCAGCGCCCGCCTCGCCGGCGTCCCCACCGTCGTGCACGAGCAGAACGCGGCCCCCGGGCTCACGAACCGGCTCGCGGTGCGCCTCGGCGCGCACCCCGCGGTGTCGCTGCCCTGCACGCCGCTGCGGGGCGCGGTCCTCACCGGCAACCCGGTGCGGCGCGCGATCACGGTCGTGCAGCGCACCCCGGATCCCACCCGTCCTCTAGTCCTCGTCTTCGGCGGCAGCCTCGGCGCCCGGCGACTCAACGAGGCTGCGCTCGGCCTCTACGACCGGTGGCGAGACCGCGCCGACGTCGCCGTGTGCCACGTCAGCGGCCGCCGCGACCACGCCGACTGCGCGCGCGACCTCGCCGCGCTGCGCCGGGCCGGTGACCGCCTCGCGTACGAGCTCGTCGAGTACGAGGAGCACCTCGAGCGGCGATACGGACAGGCCGCGGTCGCCGTCTGCCGCGCCGGCGCCGTCACCGTCGCCGAGCTCACGGTCACCGGGCTGCCCGCGATCCTCGTGCCGCTGCCCGGCGCGCCCCACGACCACCAGACCGCAAACGCGGCGGCGCTCGCCGCCGCCGGGGCGGCGACGCTCGTCCCCGACCGCGACGCCGACGCGGCCCGACTCGCGGCCGAGCTCGACGCGCTCCTCGGCGCGCCGGACCGGCTCGAGGCCATGAGCCGCGCCGCCCGCGCCCTGGCCCGCCCCGACGCCGCCGCCCGCGTCGCCGACCTCGTCGAGGCGGTGGCCCGTGCCTGAGCTCGACCTCAGCCGGCCGCGGGTGGTGCACATCGTCGGGATGGGCGGCGCCGGGATGAGCGCCATCGCCGCGGTGCTGGCTCGGATGGGCCACCGGGTCAGCGGCTCCGACCTCAAGGACTCGCACGCGCTCGACCGGCTGCGGCTGCTCGGCGTCGACGCCTTCATCGGTCACGCCGCGGCGAACGTCCCCGGCGACGTCGACGCCGTCGTGCACTCGAGCGCCATCCCGCCGACGAACCCCGAGGTCGTGGCGGCCGCCGACCGGGGCGCACGCGTCCTGCGCCGGGCCGAGGCGCTGCGCGCCCTCGTCGCCACCCGCCGCTCGATCGCGGTGGCGGGCAGCCACGGCAAGACGACCACGTCGTCGATGCTGGCCCTCTGCCTGCGCGCGGCGGGCTGGCGGCCGACCTTCCTCATCGGGGGCGACCTCAACGAGGTCGGCTCGAACGCCGCCTACGACGACGGCGACTGGCTCGTCGTGGAGGCCGACGAGAGCGACGGCACGTTCCTCGAGCTGGCGCCCGAGGCGGCGGTCGTCACGAACGTCGCCCCCGACCACCTCGACCACTACGGCAGCTTCGAGCGGCTGGTCGACGCCTTCGCCGCCTTCCTCGACCGCGTGCCCGGCGCGCGGGTCGTGTGCGTCGACGACCCCGTCGCCGCCCGGCTCGCGGCCGAGCGACCGGGCGTGCGCACGTACGGCTTCACCGCCGACGACTACCGGCTCGACGACTACCGCGGCGGCCGGGCGGGCAGCCGCTTCCGGCTCCACCGCGGCGACGAGCCGCTCGGCCTGCTCGAGCTGCCCGTCCCCGGCCGCCACAACGCGCTGAACGCCACCGGCGCCGCCGCCGTCGCGCTCGAGCTCGGCGTCCCGTTCGAGGACGTGGCGCGCGCCCTCCGCGGCTTCGGCGGCGTGGCGCGCCGCTTCCAGTTCCGCGGCGAGATCGACGGCGTCACCATCATCGACGACTACGCCCACAACCCCGGGAAGGTCGCAGCCGTCCTCGAGGCGGCACGCGAGGGCGGCTGGCGGCGGGTCGTCGCCGTGTTCCAGCCCCACCGCTACACGCGCACGGCGACGCTCTGGCGCGACTACGCCGACGCCTTCCTCGACGCCGACCAGGTGGTCCTCACCGACGTGTACGCGGCGGGGGAGGCGCCCCAGCCGGGCGTGTCGGGGCGGCTGGTCCTGCGCGCCGTCCTCGACGCGCACCCCGACACGCCGGTGACCTACCTCCCTCGCCGGGCCGACGTCGTCGCGCACGCGCTCCACCTGGCGCGCCCCGGCGACGTCCTCGTCACCCTCGGCGCCGGCGACCTGACCACCGTGCCCGACGAGTGGCTGGCGGCGCGGGAGGCGGACCCGTGAGCCTCGGTGCGCTCGCCGCCGCGCTCACGTCGGCGCTGCCCCCCGGCGCGGTGCGGCGCGCCGTGCCCGTCGCCGACCTCACCACCTACCGCCTCGGCGGCCCCGTCGACGTCATGGTCCGCGTCACGACCGACGCCGAGCTCGCGGTCGTGGCCGCCGCGGCCGGGCGCGCCGACCCGCCGCCGGCGGTGCTCGTCCTCGGGCGGGGCTCGAACCTGCTCGTCGCCGACCGCGGCTTCCCCGGGCTCGGCGTCCTGCTCGCCGGCGACTTCGAGGCGATCGAGCTCGACCCGGCCGGGGTCGTCCGCGCCGGGGGTGGCACCCCGCTGCCGGTGCTGGCCCGGCGGGCCGCCGCCGCCGGCCTCGGCGGGCTCGAGTTCTACGTCGGGATCCCCGGCTCGGTCGGCGGCGCGGTGCGCATGAACGCCGGCGGGCACGGCCGCGACACCGCGGCGGTGTTGCGACTGGCGTTCACGGTCGACCTCCTCGCCCGGGCCGAAGCGCCGCGCGCCCGGGCCGCCGCCGACCTCGACCTCGGCTACCGGCACTCGGCCCTCGGTCCGAGCGAGGTCGTCACCAGGGCCGAGTTCACCGCCACCCCCGACGACCCCGACGCGTGCGCGGCCCGCATCGAGGAGGTGGTGCGCTGGCGCCGCCAGCACCAGCCCGGCGGCGCCAACGCGGGCTCGGTGTTCCGCAACCCGCCGGGCGACTCGGCCGGCCGGCTCATCGACGCCGTCGGCCTCAAGGGCCTCCGGTTCGGCGGCGCGCTCGTGTCGCCGAAGCACGCCAACTTCTTCCAGGCCGAGCCCGGGGCCACCGCCGACGACGTCGCCATGCTCGTCGCCGAGGTCCAGGCGCGCGTCGACGCCGCCACCGGCGTTCACCTCGAGCCCGAGCTGCAGCTCGTGGGCTTCGAGCAGGAGGCCCGGCGGTGACCGCCGCCACCGGGGTCGCCGGCCTCCGCGTCCGCATCGACCCCCGCCTGCGCGCTCGCCGCGCCGCGGTCCGCCGCGACGCCGGCCGGCGCCGCCTCCACCGGCTCCTCCTCGGCGCCGGCGTCGTCGCCACGCTCACGGTGGCCGCCGCCGTCGCGTGGTCGCCGCTGCTCGCCGTGCACACGATCGTCGTCCGCGGCGCCGGCGCCGACCGGGCCGCGGTCCGCGCCGCGGCCCGGGTTCGGACGGGCCAGCCCATGCTCCTCGTCAACGCCGGCGGAGTCGCGGCCGCGGTCCGCCGCCTCCCGACGGTGGCCTCGGCGCGCGTCGAGCGCGACTTCCCGAACACGGTCACGATCACCGTGTCCCGCCGGGTGCCGGTCGCCTGGGCCCCCGCCGGGCCGGGCCGCGCCGCCGTCCTCGACCGGCACGGCGACGTCCTGGCCGTCGGGCCCTGGCCGCCGGCCGGCCTCCCCGAGCTGGCCGGGCTGACCCGCGTCCCGGGGCCGGGCGGGCGCCTGCACGCGCCCGCCGCCGCGGCCGCGGCCGCGCTCGGGCCGTCCCTGCGGGGCCGGGTCACCACCGTGGTCGCCCTGCCCGGCGGGCTCGTCGCCCTCGTGGCCAACGGCCCCCAGATCCGCTTCGGGGACGGCACCCAGCTGGCGGCCAAGGCCGAGGCGGCGGCGGCGGTGCTCGCCGCCCTCGTCGCCCCCGCCCGCTACATCGACGTCAGCGTGCCGAACGCGCCGGTGTCGGGGTAGGTGGCGATGGGCGACGACGACCGCTTCCCGGGCCCGCCCGGCCCGGCGATGGAGGGCCCGGGGCCCGGTGCGCTACCGTCAGGGCCGCTCCCACCGGGGGTGGGTCCGGCTACGGCCCCGCGGCATGCCGACGCGGGCCGTCCCCCCGAGCCGCGAGACGGTGACCCGGAGCGAGCGGCGGGACCCGGGCAGGTCCCACGATCCCCGTCCCCCGGGGACGACAATGGGGGGTCGGGTTGGCAGGCCAATCGACCGACGACCCCAGGGCACCTCCGGCGCGTCGCCGGCAACCCGACGGGAAGGACGACCGACATGCTGGGCGACCCCCAGAACTACCTGGCCGTGATCAAGGTGGTCGGCGTCGGCGGCGGGGGCTGCAACGCCGTGAACCGCATGATCGACGCCGGCTTGAAGGGCACCGAGTTCGTCGCCGTGAACACCGACGCGCAGGCGCTGCTCGTCAGCGACGCCGACGTGAAGCTCGACATCGGCCGCCAGCTCACCCGCGGCCTCGGCGCCGGCTCGGACCCCGACGTCGGCCGGCAGGCCGCCGAGGACCACCGCGACGAGATCGAAGAGGTGCTGAAGGGCGCCGACATGGTGTTCGTCACCGCCGGTGAGGGCGGTGGGACCGGCACCGGCGGGGCCCCGATCGTCGCCGAGGTCGCCCGCAACATGGGGGCGCTCACCATCGCCATCGTCACCCGCCCGTTCGGGTTCGAGGGCCGGCGCCGGGCGGTGCAGGCCGACGCCGGCATCAGCCGGATGCGCGAGAAGGTCGACACCCTCATCGTGATCCCGAACGACCGCCTCCTCGACGTCGCCGACGAGAAGGCGTCGCTGCTCAGCGCCTTCCGGCTCGCCGACGACGTCCTCCTGCAGGGCGTCCAGGGCATCACCGACCTCATCACCACCCCCGGCCTCATCAACACCGACTTCGCCGACGTGCGGGTGATCATGCAGAACGCCGGCACCGCCCTCATGGGCGTCGGCGAATCGTCGGGCGAGGGCCGGGCCGTCGGCGCGGCGCGCATCGCCATCTCCAGCTCGCTGCTCGAGGCGAGCATCGAGGGCGCACGCGGGCTGCTCCTCAACGTGGCCGGGCCGTCGGACCTCGGGCTCTTCGAGGTCAACGAGGCGGCCGAGATCGTGAAGGAGACCGCGCACCCCGACGCCAACATCATCTTCGGGGCCTCGATCGACGACTCGCTCGGGGAGACGATCCGAATCACCGTGATCGCGGCCGGCTTCGACCGCTTCGAGGGCGAGCGCCACCCCGAGGGCGGGCGCCGGCGAATCGAGCCGATGGTCGGGATGCCCGTGCGGGACGAGCCCGGCGAGGGCGCAGCCGGCCGGGACGAGGACGACGACTTCGACGTCCCCGAGTTCCTGCGCTGATCCACCACCGGCTCGGCCCGGCCCGAATCGCCTGGACCGACCGGCACGGCGGCGTCTCCACCGGCCGCTACTCCACCGCCAACCTGTCCACCCGCAGCGCCGACGACCCCGCCGCCGTGCGCGAGAACCGGGCCCGGCTCGCCACCACGCTCGGGCTCGGCGACCCCGACCGCTGGTGGTGGCTGCACCAGGTGCACGGCGCCGCCGTCCTCGACGCCGACGAGCCGCCCCCGGCCGCGGTGCCGCCCGCCGACGCCGCCGTGACCACCACCGCCGGCCGGCCGCTGGCCGTCCTCACCGCCGACTGCGCCCCGGTCGTGCTCGCCAGCGACGACGCCGTCGCCGTCGTCCACGCCGGCTGGGTCGGGCTGCTCACCGGCGTCGTAGCGGCCGCGGTCGACCGGCTCCGGGCCCGGGGCCGGGGCCCGGTCCGGGCCGCCATCGGCCCCTGCATCCACCCCGACCGGTACGCCTTCGGGGCCGACGACCTCGGCCGCGTCGTCGCCGCCTACGGGCCCACGGTCGCGGCCCGCACCGCCGACGGCGGGCCCGCCCTCGACCTCCCGGCGGCGGTCCGGGCCGCCCTCGCCGGGGTCGGGGTCACCGACGTCCACGACGTCGGCGTGTGCACGGCGGCGTCGGCCGACCACTTCTCCTACCGCCGCGACGGCGAGACCGGCCGCCAGGCCGTGGTGGCCGTCCTCGGGTGACCGACGTCGCCGCCCGGGTGGCCGCGGTCCGGGCCCGCATCGCCGCGGCCGCCGCCCGGTCCGGTCGAGACCCGGGCTCGGTGACCCTCGTCGCCGCCAGCAAGACCGTGCCGGCCGACCGGGTGGCCGAGGCCGTCGCGGCCGGGGTGCGCGACGTGGGCGAGAACCGGGCCCAGGAGCTGCTGGCGAAGGCGCCGGCGCTGGCGGCGGCCCCACCCCGCTGGCACTTCGTCGGCCCCCTCCAGCGCAACAAGGTGAAGGCCCTCGCCCCGTGGGTGACGTGGTGGCAGACGGTGGACCGGGTCGAGCTCGGGACGGTCATCGCCCGGCACGCGCCGGCGGCCCAGGTCCTCGTCGAGGTGAACCTGGGCCGCGAGCCGCAGAAGGCCGGCTGCGCGCCCGAGGCCACCGGGGGTCTGGTCGACGCCCTCCGCGGGGTCGGGCTCGTCGTCGCCGGGCTCATGACCGTGCCCCCGCTCGGCGACGACCCCCGCCGGTGGTTCGCCCGGCTGCGAGACCTCGCCGCCGCGGCGACGCTGCAGGAGCTGTCGATGGGCATGACCGACGACTTCGAGGTGGCGGTTGAGGAGGGCGCGACGATGGTGCGGGTGGGCCGGGCCCTCTTCGGTGACCGTCCCCCGTCACAGGCGCCCCAGCAGTAACCTTCGACCCGGGAGGGCGTGCCGCCCCGGCACGTGACGCGTATTGGCCTCGCTCTGGCGCCGAGCCATGGTCTACCTGGGACTCCAGGACGACGACGAGCAGTACGGCTACGACGCGTACGGCTACGACGAGTACGGCGAGTACGGCGACGAGGGCCGGCGCGGGCCGCACGACGCCGGGCCCAACGACCCCAACCACCGCCGGGTCCCCGAGTACGCCGGCGGCCCCGCCTACCCGGAGTCACGGGACGCGCGACCGGTCCGCGACCCGCCGGCACCGATGGCACGCCCCGAGTACGGCGAGCCGACCGTGCGCGCGGTGCCCCGCGACGAGCCGCCGTCGGGCGTCTCGGTCCCGCGCCCGCCGGTCGTGCGGAGCGTGCCGACGTCGGCGGCCCGGGTCCACGTGGTCGAGCCGCTGAACTTCAACGACGCCCAGGAGATCGGGGACCGCGTCAAGGGCAACCAGGCCGTCATCCTCAACCTGCAGGGCAGCAACCGGGAGCTGCAGCGCCGCCTCATCGACTTCTCGAGCGGCCTCGCCTACGCCGTCGGCGGGTCGATGTCGCGCGTCGCCGACTCCGTCTTCCTGCTGACGCCGATGAATGTGCAGCTCTCCGAAGAGGAGAAGGAGCGACTCGAGGCCCGCGGCCTCTACCGACGCTGAGCACCAGTGGGATTCGTCTGCGCGCTGCTCATCGTCTTCATCGTCGTGCTGTTCCTCCGCGCCGTGCTCTCGTGGTTCCCCGAGTCGCAGCGCCCCGGCACCGCGACCGCGCAGATCTCCCGGGTGCTCAACGACCTGACCGAGTGGGCGCTGCGCCCGCTCCGCCGCGTGATCCCGCCCGCCGGCATGTTCGACCTCTCGTTCCTCGTGCTGGTGTTCTTCCTGATCTTCCTCCGCACCTTCCTCTGCGGCTGATCGTCGCATCGCCCCGGCGGGACCATCTCGCTACCATGGAACGCCTATGGCTTCCATGGACGTGACCCCCCAGGAGTTGCGCGACGTCGAGATCCGTGAGGCGTGGCGCGGCTACCACCGCGACGACGTCGACGAGCTGCTTGAGCGGGCGGCCGCCACGATCGAGCACCTGCAGGACGAAGTTCGCCAGGAGAAGCTCCGGGCCGCGCAGGCGCCGACCCCGGCGCCGGCGCCGGCACGCACGCCGGCGGTGACGCCGCCGCCGGTGCCCGAGCGCCGCCCGCCGGGCGTCGACACCGACGTCATCCAGCGGACGCTCGTCCTCGCGCAGAAGGCCGCCGACGAGGCGGTCGCCGAGGCGCGCGCAGCCGCCCAGCAGATGCTGGCCGAGTCGGAGGCCAAGGCGCAGTCGCTGGTCGGCGAGGCCGAGGCGAACGCGCGTCGGATCGCCGACACCGAGCGCCGCCGCCTCGAGGAGGAGATCGGACAGCTCACGGCGGCGCGCGAGACCTTGAACGCCGACGTGGACGCCCTCGAGCGCTTCGAGTCCGAGTACAAGGAGCGCCTCCGCCAGGCCATCCGCGCCGAGCTCGCCGTCCTCGATTCGCCCAACCCGCCGACCGGTGAGCGGCCGTCCCTCCACGCGGTGCACGTGCCCGCGCCGCGGTCCTGGTCGGCGTCCTCGGGCTACGCCCCGTCCGCCGAGGGGACGGGGTCGCCGGCGGCGCTGGCGTCGGGCGGAGTCCCGACGGTCAGCATCCAGGCCGTCTCCGCCCACGAGCAGTGGGAGGAGTCGAGCGGCGAGTGGGGCGAGACGCCCGCCGCCGCGGTCGTCGACGACGCCGAGGAGCCCGACCTGTCGGAGCGCAGCGAGAGCCTCGACGACGACGCCTTCTTCGCGTCGCTGCGCGAGGCCGTGCGCGACGACACGCCCCTCGGCTCGCGGGAGCCGACGTCGGAGCACTTCCTCGACACCGAGGAGCCCGACGACCAGCGCAAGCTGTTCCGCCGGCGGCGCTGAGGGTCAGACCCGGTCCACGCGCACCCGCACCGGGTCGCCGTCGACCGCGAGCGTCGCCGCGCCGTCGAGCCCGTCGTCGCCGACGTCGGTGACCCGCCAGTCGGTGGCGAGCACCTCCTCCTGGATCCAGTCCGCGTGCCGCCGCGCCGCCGCGGCGACGCGGCCGTCGGCGCCGAGCTCCACGCGCACCCGGTCGGCGAGGTCGAGGCCGAGCGCCTTGCGGTGCTCGTTCAGGGCGCGGACGAGCTCGCGGGCCAGGCCCTCGGAGCGCAGCTCGTCGTCGAGGGCGGTGTCGAGCGCGACCGCCACGCCGCCGTCCTCGGCCAGGGCCAGCGACTCGTGGGTCCGGGCCCGCACGTCGACGTCGTCGGGTCCGAGCTCGACCGCCTGGCCGTCGACCGTGACGACCACCCGCCCGTCGGTCTCGAGCGCCCGACGGAGGGCGGCGCCGTCGGCGGCCGCCAGCACGGCCTGGAGCGGGCGCACGAGCGGCCCGAGGCGAGGCCCGAGCGTCCGGAACCGGGGCGCCACCGAGTAGTCGAGGAGGCCCTCGAGGTCGCGGACGGGCTCGAGGGCCTTCACGTTCAGCTCGTCGGCGACCTGGGCGCGGAGCTCGTCGCCGAGGGTCAGGCCCGCCGGGAACAGGACCAGGGCCCGCCGCAGCGGCTGGCGCACCTTGATCCCAGCCTCGTTGCGGGCCGCGAGCCCGAGGGTCACCAGCCGGCGGGCGAAGGCCATCTCGGCCTCGAGGGCCGGGTCGACGGCGCCGGGATCGGCGGCGGGCCAGTCGGCCAGGTGCACCGACACGCCGCTTTGGGTGACGGTGCGGTGCAGCTCGTCGGCGAGGAAGGGGCAGAACGGGGCCAGCAGCAGGCTGATCGTCGTCAGGCACTCGTGGAGCGTCGCCGGCGCGCCCGGGTCGGCCGACTTCCAGAAGCGCGGCCGGGAGCGGCGCACGTACCAGTTCGAGCAGTCGTCGACCAGCCGGTCGAGGGCCTGCGCGGCGCGCAAGGCGTCGAAGCCCTCGAGCGCGTCGGTGACCTCGCCGACGGTCGCGTGGAGGCGGGACCGGATCCAGCGGTCGAGCACGTGCGGGGACCGAACCGGCGGCCCGGGCTCCCAGCCGTCGAGGTTCGCGTAGGTGACGAAGAACGACGCCGTGTTCCACAGCGTCAGCAGGAACCGGCGGGTCGACTCGTCGATCACCTGCTCGTCGACCCGTCGGCTCGTCCACGGTGAGCCGGCCGAGAAGAAGTACCAGCGGAGCGCGTCGGCGCCCCGGCTCCGCAGGATGGTCCACGGGTCGAGGACGTTCCCGCGCGACTTCGACATCTTCTGGCCGTCGCGGTCGACGATGTGGGCCAGGCACACGACGTGCCGGTACGGCGCCCGGCCGAACACCAGCGTGTTGACGGCCAGGAGCGAGTAGAACCAGCCCCGGGTCTGGTCGATGGCCTCGCAGACGAAGTCGGCGGGGAAGCGACGCTCGAACCGGTCGGCGTGCTCGAACGGGTAGTGCCACTGCGACGCCGGCATCGCGCCCGAGTCGAACCAGGCGTCGAGCACCGCCTCGACGCGGCGGGCCCGAGCGCCGCACGTGGGGCACGTGATCGCGACCTCGTCGACGTCCGGCCGGTGCAGGTCGAGCCCGGCCAGGTCGCGGCCGGCCAGCTCGGCGAGCTCGGCGACCGACCCGACGCAGGTGTCGTGCCCCTCCTCGCAGCGCCAGAAGGGGAGCGGCGTCCCCCAGAAGCGGTCGCGTGACAACGCCCAGTCGACGTTGTGCTCGAGCCAGTCGCCGAAGCGGCCGTGCTTGATGTGCTCGGGGTGCCACCCGACGGTCTCGTTCTCGCGCAGCAGCTCGGCGCGGTGCTCGGACGTGCGGGCGAACCACGTCGGCTTGGCCCAGTAGATGAGGGGCGTCGCGCAGCGCCAGCAGTGCGGGTACGAGTGCTCGTAGTCGACGACCCGCTCCAGCCGGCCGCGCGCCGCCAGGTCGTCGATGATGAGCGGGTCGGCGTCCTTCACGAAGCGCCCCCGGTACGGGGGCACGGAGTGGTCGAAGCGGGCGGCGGCGTCGACGGGGTTCAGCATCGGCAGGCCCTCGGCCTCGCCGACCTCGCGGTCGACCTCGCCGAAGGCCGGCGCCAGGTGCACGACGCCGGAGCCGTCCTCGACGGTCACGAAGTCGGCGGCGACCACGCGCGCCGCGTCAGCGGGGAGGGGCAGGACGTCGAACGGCCGCTCGTAGTGGCGTCCGACCAGCGTGGCGACGGGCACGTCGGCGACCACCTCGGCGTCGTCGCCGAGCACCGGCGCGACCCGTTCCGCCGCCAGCACGAGGTCGCGCCGGCCGTCCTGCGCGCGCACGCGCGCGTACCGCACGTCGGGTCCCACCGCGGCGGCGACGTTCGACACCAGCGTCCACGGCGTGGTCGTCCACACCAGCAGGTCGACGTCGTCGTCGACGAGCGGGAAGCGCACGTACACGGACGGCTCGACCACGTCCTCGTACCCGAGCGCCACCTCGTGGCTCGACAGGGCGGTGCCGCAGCGCGCGCAGTAGGGCACGACCTTGAACCCCTCGTAGACGAGCCCGGCGTCCCAGAGCTGGCGAAGGTGCCACCAGACGCTCTCGATGTACTCGTTCGTCAACGTCCAGTAGGCGTTCGCGGTGTCGAGCCACATCCCGATCCGGGTCGTGAGCGCGGACCAGTCCTCGACGTATCGGTGCACCGACTCGCGGCAGCGCTGGTTGAACGCTGCGACCCCGAACTCCTCGATCTCGGGCTTGCCCGAGAACCCGAGCTCCCGCTCCACCTCGAGCTCGACCGGGAGCCCGTGGCAGTCCCAGCCGCCCTTCCGGGCCACGTAGCGCCCGCGCATGGTGTGGAAGCGGGGATAGAGGTCCTTGAAGGAGCGGGCCCAGACGTGGTGGAGCCCGGGCTGGCCGTTGGCGGTCGGCGGTCCCTCGTAGAACACCCACTCCGGGGCCCCGTCGCGGCGACGAAGGCTCTCGCCGAACACGTCGTCGTCGGCCCACCGCCGCAGCACGCGCTCCTCGAGCGCGACGAGGTCGACCTCGCGAGGAAGTGACTCGAACGGCATCGTCCGGAGCGTATCGTGAGCCGGTTCGCGGGCCGCCCGAGAATGGAGCCGCGGTGAGCGACGTCGACGACCTCTACGCGTTCGACGGCAGCACGGTCGTGCTCGCCGTGCACGTGCAGCCCCGCGCAGGGCGGAGCGCGGTGCTCGGCCGCCACGGCAACGCGCTGCGCCTCCGCGTCGCGGCGCCGCCGGTCGACGACCGGGCCAACGAGGCCGCACGCGCGCTGCTCGCCGAGCAGTTCGGCGTGAAGCCGGCCGACGTGCAGCTGGTCGCGGGCGAGCGGTCGCGCCTGAAGCGCTTCCGCCTCGCCAACGTCGACCACGACGAGTTCGTCGTGCGGCTGCGACGCGCCGTCCGCGAGGCCGACCAGGCCGCCGGGCCGCGCTCGCGCCACCACGTCGACTGACCGTCCGGAGCGGCGGCGCCGGCCGTCGAGGGCGGCGACAGCGTGGCGTGCGGCACGCACTACCATCGCCCGCTCGCACATTCGCCGAAAGAGAGGCTGCATGCCCGGGGCAGGCAAGAAGGCGACACCGCGCCGCGCCGCGACCGGGGGTCCCGCGGGCGGGGGGCGGGCCCGATCCGGCTCGAGCCGGGGCAACCCGGGCAAGCCGGCCGCGGCCAAGAAGCCCCCGGCCCGGAAGGCGGCGCCGAAGCCGCCGGCGGCCAAGACGGCGAAGCGGACGCCGGCGAAGGCCGTCCCGACCAAGAAGCCGGCGGCGAAGAAGGCCCCGGCCCCGCGGCCGGCCGCGAAGCGACTCCCGGCCAAGCCGGCGGCGGCGCCGAAGGCGACGACCAAGGCCGCCGCGCCCGCCCGCGCCCCGACCGCGACCCGTCCGGCCGCGCCCGGGGCGGGGGAGACAAGGTCCCGGGGCGGCAAGAAGACGGTCATCTGCCCGCTCTCGGGCTTCGAGGTGACGCCCGGGCCCGCCAACCTGAGCCCGAAGACGCTCGAGCGGCTCCGCCAGAAGCTGGTCGACGAGAAGAACCGGCTGCACCACCAGGCCGAGGAGCTCACGGCCGAGGCCGAGCAGCTGGCCCGGGAGCGGGAGGCCGGTGACACCCAGTTCGACGAGGAGTCGGGGGAGGGGGACACCGTCAACATCGAGCGGGAGCGCGACCTGCTCCTGTCGGCGACGGCCCGGCAGGTCGTGGAGGAGATCGACGACGCCCTCGAGCGGATGAAGCGCAACCGGTACGGCGTCTGTAAGCCCGCGGGGCGGAAGATCGCGCTCGAGCGGCTCGAGGCGATCCCCTGGGCCCAGGTGTGCGTCGATTGCAAGGCGCGTGCCGAGCGGCGACGCTGATCCCGTCGCGGCGCGCCTCCGCGGGCGCCGCGGGCTGGTGGCCGGAATCGTCATCACGGTGGTGGCGCTCGACCAGGCCACGAAGGCCTGGGCGGCGGCGACGCTGCCGGGGTCGCCGGTGTCGATCGTCGGCTCGACCGTCGAGCTGCGCCTCGCCCGCAACACGGGGAGCGCGTTCAGCCTCTTCCAGACGATGACGCCGCTCCTCGTCATCCTCGTCATCGGCGTCGCCGTCGTCCTGCTCCGGGCCGTTCGCCGCGCCCACGAGCGCACCGTGCTCGTGGCCCTGGCGCTCGTGCTCGGCGGCGCCTTCGGGAACGTGGCCGACCGCCTCTTCCGGTCGCCGGGCTGGCTGCGCGGCGGGGTCGTCGACTTCGTGCGCCTGGACGGGTGGCCGACCTTCAACGTCGCCGACTCGGCGATCACCATCGGCGCCGTCCTCCTGGTGTGGTGGAGCCTCTTCGGCGGGCGGGCGGGCGCGGCGGCGTGAACGCCGAGCCCGACGCCATCACGGTGCCGGCCGAGCTGGCCGGCGACCGGGTCGACCGGGCCGTAGCCCGGCTGACCGGCTGGAGCCGGGCCGAGGTCCAAGCCCTCCTCGCCGACGGCGCCGTCCTCGTGAACGGGCGGGCGCCGGCCAAGAGCCAGCGGGTCGCCGCCGGTGCCGTCGTCGAGCTGCTCGGCGGCCCGGAACCCCCGGGCCCACCGGGTCCGGAGGCGGTCCCGGTCGACGTCCGGGCCGCGGACGAGGACGTCATCGTCGTGCACAAGCCGGCCGGCCTGGTCGTGCACCCGGGCGCCGGGCACGCCCACGGGACCCTCGTCCACGGGCTGCTGGCGCGGTACCCGGAGCTCGCCGCCGTCGGCGACCCGTACCGACCCGGCATCGTCCACCGGCTGGACCGGGACACGAGCGGCCTGCTCGTCGTGGCGCGCTCCCCGTCGGCGTTCGAGGCCCTCGTGGCGGCGCTCGCGGCCCGCCGGGTCGAGCGCCGCTACCTGGCCCTGGTCCGGGGCGTGCCCGACGCCCCCGAGGCGCTGATCGACGCCCCGATCGGCCGGGCCGAGGGCCGGCGGACCCGGATGGCGGTGCGCGCCGAGGGGCGCCCGGCCCGCACCGGCTACGAGCTCCTCGGCACCGACCCCGCCCGGCGGGTCGCCCTCCTCGAGTGCCGGCTCGAGACCGGCCGCACCCACCAGATCCGGGTGCACCTGGCCGCCATCGGCCACCCGGTGGTGGGGGACCGGGCCTACGGGGGCGGGGGGCCGGGCGGGCCCCGGCCCTTCCTGCACGCCCACCGGCTGGCGTTCTCGCATCCCCGTGGCGGGGCGCGGCAGGCCTTCGAGGCGGCCCTGCCCGCAGAGCTGGCGGGGGTGCTGGCCGAGGTGGGGGTGGAGCCGCCCGCCCTGGAGGACCGACCAGCCCGAGCCGGCGGCGTCGAGGCGGGGTGACTGTTCGACGTCGCCGGCGCCGGGCCGTCGGAACGGGCTGGACACCGATCAGCGGGGCGTGCTGACCCTCCACACGGTACGACGGGCCGTCTCAGCGTCGGCTCCGCGCCAGGCCAAGATTCGGTAAAGGTCCAGGCGCCCACGCGCCGACGCGGTGAGGATGCGGGTGCTCCTCATCGAGGACGACCTCACCATTGCCAACCCGCTGGTCCGGGGCCTGGAGCGGGAGGGCTTCGCGGTCGCCCACGCCGAGTGCGGCGGCGACGTGGCCGGCGCCCTCGACGGGGCGCACCCCGACGTGATCCTCCTCGACCTCGGGCTCCCCGACGTCGACGGGTTCGAGCTGTGCCGGACCCTCCGGGCCAGCTCGGGGGTGCCGATCATCGTCGTCACCGCCCGCGGCGAAGAGGTGGACCGGGTCGTCGGCCTCGAGCTCGGCGCCGACGACTACGTCGTGAAACCGTTCGGGTTCCGGGAGCTCGTCGCCCGCATCCGCGCCGTGCTCCGCCGGGCCGCCGGACGCGCCGCCGGCGGGGCGGCGTCGCTCGGGCCGCTCGTCGTCGACCGTCGCACCCGCCGCGCCGCCGTCGACGACCAGCCGCTCACCCTGACGCCGAAGGAGTTCGACCTCTTGGCGCTGCTCGCCGACGACCCGGGGGCGGTGTGCAGCCGCCAGCAGATCCTCGACGAGGTCTGGGACCCCCACTGGTACGGGCCGACGAAGACCCTCGACGTGCACATCGCCAGCCTCCGCCGCAAGCTCGGGCGCCCCGAGCTCATCGAGACCGTCCGGGGGGTCGGCTACCGGCTCTGTGTCCCCGAGGCGGCGGCGTGAAGCGGCGGCTGCTGATCAGCTCCCTGTCCATCACCTGCTTCGTGCTCCTCGCCCTCGCCCTGCCGCTTGGCCTCTCCTACCGGCAGGGCCAACAGCGGCAGCTCACGAGCCGCGTGCGCGACGAGGCGTTCGCGCTGGCGCTGCGGGCCGAGCAGCCGCTCGCGCACGGCGACACCGCCGTGCTGGGCCCGTTCGTCCACCAGCTGGCCGCCCGGACCGGCGACGGGATCGCGGTCGTCGACCTCGGCGGGCGCGTGGTCGACGCCGCCGGGGCTCATCAGCCGGCGACCGCCGCGTCCACCGTCGGCTCCGCCGACCTCGACGCGGCGCGGCGCGGCCACGGCGTCACCGCGCGGCACACGGTTGGCGGCGACGACACGCTGACGGTCACGGTGCCGATCCTCTCGGGAGGCGCGACGATCGGCGCCGCGCGCGTCTCGTCCTCGCTCGCCGAGGTCGACGGGGCGGTGGCGCGGAACTGGCTGCTCCTCGGCGGCCTGGCCGGCGTCATCGCGCTCATCGTGCTGCTCGTGAGCACGCTGCTCGCCCGGTCGTTCACGCGCCCGCTGGCCGAGCTCGACCGCGCCGCCGCCGCCCTCGGCGACGGCGACCTCGACGCACGCGTGCCCGTGCCCGACGACCCGCCGGAGCTGCGGCGGCTGGCGGGGTCGTTCAACGCCACCGCGGCTCGGCTGGCGTCGCTGCTGTCGTCGCAGCGCGCGTTCGTGGCCGACGCCTCCCACCAGCTGCGGACCCCGCTGGCAGCGTTGCGGCTGCGCCTCGAGAACGTCGAGGCGGACGGGCCGGAGCACCGACCCGAGGATCTCGACGGCGCGTTGACCGAGGTCCGTCGGCTCACCGCCCTCGTCGAGAGCCTGCTCGTGCTCACGCGGGCGGAGGACGCGCCGGCGCCGACGGTCGACGTGTGGCTCCAGCCGCTGGTGGAGGCGCGCCTCGAGGCCTGGAGCGCGGTGGCGGCGGAGCGGGGGGTCGAGCTCGACGCCGCCGTCGGCGCCGTGGCCGTGCGCAGCGAGCCGGGGCGGCTCGAGCAGGTGCTCGACAACCTGCTCAGCAACGCCCTCGATGTCGCGCCGGGCGGGTCGGCGGTGCGGGTCTCGGCCCGGACCACGGGCCAGCGGGTCGAGCTCACCGTGCGGGACGCCGGGCCCGGCATGAGCTCGGAGCAGCGGGCCCGGGCCTTCGACCGGTTCTGGCGGTCGCCGAGCGCTCGTCGGCACGACGGCGGCTTCGGGCTGGGCCTGCCGATCGTGCGGCGGCTCGTGGTCGCGGACGGGGGGGAGGTGCGCCTCGCCGACGCGCCCGGGGGCGGGCTCGCGGTCGTGGTGTCGCTCCCGGCGGCGCGCGTCGCGGCGCTGCGGGCCAGCGCCTGACCGATATCAGGCGGTCGCGGCGTCGGACGCGCCGACGACCCGATGACCGACCCGGGTCCGGTGCACGAGGTCGGCCAGGGTGTAGCCCTCGAGGAGTCGACGCATCTCGTCGGACACGCCCACCCACACCTCTTGCAGCACGCAGTGCCCCTCGCAGTGGTCGTGCTCGCCGAGGGGGGTTTCGAGCGGACCCTCGACCGCGCTCACGATCTGGGCCAGCGTGATCTCGTGGGGGGGCCGGGCGAGCACGTAACCCCCGCCGACCCCGCGCTTTGAGCTCACCAAGCCCGCGCCCTTCGCAGCCAGGAGGATCTGCTCGAGGTAGGGCTGGGGCAAGGCGGTGCGCTCGGCGATCTCCTTCACCGACGTCGGCCGGTCGAGCCCGTGCAGGGCCAGCGAGAGCAGGGCCCGCGCCGCGTAGTCGCCCCGGGTCGACATCTTCATGGCCTCACCATGGTCGCGCGTCCCCAGCACAGGGTCGTGCCGGGACCCCATTACCCTGCCCGGGTGGAACCGGCCCGGCCCCGCTACGACGGCGCGGGGGTCGCCGGGGTGGTCCCAGCCCTGCTCGGGGCCCGGCCAGGGGAGTGGCTGCCGGCACCGGTGCGCGCCGCCCGCAGCGTCGTCCTCCTCGTCGTCGACGGCCTCGGCTGGGACGCGGTCAGCGCCCGGCCCGAGCTCGGCGAGCTGCGCGCCCTCGACGGCGGGGCGATCACGACCGTGGCGCCGTCGACGACGGCCAGCGCGCTCACCTCGATCACGACCGGGCTGCCGCCGTCGCAGCACGGCATCGTCGGCTACCGCGTCCTCATCGACCACGCCGTGCTCAACGTGCTGTCGTGGCAGATGTCGAACAACCGCCGCGCCCCCGAGCCGTTCAGCGTGCAGCGTCACCCACCCTTCTTCGGGCGGGCGGTGCCGGTGGTCACGAAGGCCGAGTTCGCGGCCACCGGCTTCACCGAAGCCCACCTGCGCGGCGGGCGGTTCCTCGGCTGGCGGGCGGTGTCGTCGCTCGTCGAGTCGTGCCGCCAGCTCGTCGCCGGCGGGGAGCCGTTCGTCTACGCGTACTACGACGGCGTCGACGCCGTCGCCCACGCCCACGGGCTCTACGACGGCTTCTACGACGCCGAGCTGCGAGCCGTCGACCGGCTCGTCGGGTCGGTGCTCGACGCGCTGCCCGAGGACGCGGCGCTGGCGGTCACCTCCGACCACGGGCAGGTGCACGTCGGGCCCGAGGGCTGGCTCGGCCTCAGCCCCCTCGAGGGTCTCGTCGAGCGCTGCTCGGGCGACGGGCGGTTCCGCTACCTCCACGCTCGGCCCGGGGCGGCAGCGGCCCTGCTCGACGCCGCGAGCAAGTGCTTCGGCGATGACGCCTGGGTCTGGGGCCGGGCCCAGCTCCTCGACGAGGGCTGGCTCGGGCCGGCGCCGTCGGGCGCCACCCGCCGCCGGGTCGGCGACGTGGTCCTGGCGGCGCAGGGCCCGGTCGCGTTCATCGACCCGGCCCTGCCCCGCGAGGCGACGCTGGTGTCGGCCCACGGGTCCGTCACCGAGGCCGAGGTGCTCGTGCCCCTGCTCGCCGGGCGGGGGCGGGCGTGAGAGCCCTTGCGGCGGTCGGGCGCCCGGCGTAGGTTCGGGAGTTACACGCTTGTAGTTCTCCACAGGGCGCCGGGACCCTGTGGATAGAGAGGGACCGGCGGGAGAACGCGGACCGTGACCACGTCCTTCGTCCATCTTCACCTGCACACCGAGTACTCGATGCTCGACGGTGCCGCCCGGGTCTCGGACGTGATCGCCACCGCCGCCGCCGACGGGCAGCCGGCGGTCGGGATCACCGACCACGGCAACATGTACGGGGTCCTCGAGTTCTACCGGGCCGCGCTCGACGCCGGCATCAAGCCGATCATCGGCATGGAGGCGTACTTCGTCACCCACAGCCGCTTCGACCGGCCGCGGCGCGACGACCACGACATCTTCCACCTCACGCTGCTGGCCGAGAGCGACGCCGGCTACAAGAACCTCATCAAGATCTCGTCGTCGGCGTACCTCGACGGCTTCTTCTACAAGCCCCGCGTCGACTTCGAGCTCCTCGAGGAGCACCGCGACGGGCTCATCGTCACCAGCGGGTGCCTCGGCAGCGCGGTGTGCCAGCGCCTGCTCGTCGACGACGCTCCGGGGGCGCGCGAGCTCGCGGGCCGGTTCCAGGACGTGGTCGGACCCGGCCAGTTCTTCATCGAGCTCCAGGACCACGGGCTCGCGGACCAGCACCGGGTGAACCGGAGCCTCCTCGACGTCGCCCGCGACCTCCGCGCGCCGCTCCTCGCCACCAACGACAGCCACTACACGCGCCGCGAGGACGCGGAGGCGCACGACGCGCTCCTCTGCGTGCAGACCGGGTCGACCCAGGACGACCCCCGTCGCCTGAAGTTCGAGGGCCAGGAGTTCTACCTGAAGTCGGCGGCCGAGATGCGGGCGGTCTTCGCCGACCACGAGGACGCCTGCGACAACACGCTGCTGGTCGCCGAGCGCGCGAGCGTCGACATCGAGTTCGACCGGGCGGTGCTGCCCGCCTTCCCGACCCCGGAGGGCCACGACGAGGACTCCTACCTGCGCGAGCTGACCCTGGCCGGCGCGGCCGAGCGCTACGGCGAGCCGCTCCCGCCGACGGTCGGCGAGCGCATCGAGTTCGAGCTGGGCGTCATCAAGACGATGGGCTTCTCGGCCTACTTCCTCGTGGTGTGGGACCTGGTGCGGTACGCGCGGGAGCGCAAGATCCGAGTCGGCCCCGGGCGCGGCAGCGCCGCCGGCTCCTGCGTGGCGTACGCGCTCCGCATCGTCGACAGCGACCCCATCCGCTACGACCTGCTGTTCGAGCGCTTCCTGAACCCCGGCCGGGCCGAGATGCCCGACATCGACATGGACTTCGACTCCCGCTTCCGGGGCGAGATGATCCGCTACGCCGCGTCGCGGTACGGGGAGGACCACGTCGCCCAGATCGTCACGTTCTCGACCATCAAGGCCCGGGCCGCGGTGCGGGACGCGTCGCGGGTGCTCGGCTACCCGTACGGCATGGGGGACCGCATCGCCAAGCTCATGCCCCCGCTCATCATGGGTCGGGACACGCCGCTGCGCGCCTGCCTCGAGGTCGTGCCCGGCCACGACGACGGGTACAAGATGGCGACCGAGCTGCGGGAGCTCTACGCCGACGACCCCGACGCCCGGCGCGTCATCGACGTCGCCCGCGGCCTCGAGGGGCTGCGTCGCCAGGACGGGATCCACGCCGCCGCGGTCGTGATCACCCGGGAGCCGCTCACCGAGTACCTGCCCGTGCAGCGGAAGCCCGAGCCGGGCCGGGAGCTGGCGGAGGGCCCGATCGTCACCCAGTACGAGATGCACGGCGTCGAGCGCCTGGGCCTGCTGAAGATGGACTTCCTCGGCCTGCGCAACCTCGACGTGCTCGAGGTCACGCTGGACCTCGTCGAGGCCGCCACCGGTCGGCGTCCGGACATCGACGCGGTGCCCCTCGACGACGCGAAGACCTTCGAGCTCCTCCGCCGGGGGGACACCGTCGGCGTGTTCCAGCTGGAGGGCAGCCCGGTCCGGGCGCTGCTCCAGCGACTGGCGCCGACCAGCTTCGAGGACATCGCCGCGCTCGTGGCGCTGTACCGGCCCGGGCCGATGGCCCAGAACTGGCACACCGAGTACGCCGACCGCAAGAACGGGCGCCGCCCGGTCGCGTACCCGCACCCCGACCTCGAGGAGACCCTGGCGCCGACGTACGGCCTGATGATCTACCAGGAGCAGCTGATGCGCGTCGCGCAGCGGCTCGCCGGGTACACCCTCGAGGAGGCCGACAACCTTCGGAAGGCGACCGGCAAGAAGATCCGAGCGCTCATCGCCAAGGAGCGCTCGAAGTTCGTCGACGGCTGCGTGGCCCAGGGCCACGACCGGGCCTTCGGCGAGCGCATCTTCGACACCATCGAGCCGTTCGCCGACTACTCGTTCAACAAGTCGCACTCGGTCGGCTACGGCTACCTCGCCTACCAGACCGCGTACCTGAAGGCGAACTACCCGGTCGAGTACCTCGCCGCGCTGCTGACCAGCGTGCGGACGAACAAGGACCAGACCGCGGTCTTCCTCAACGAGTGCCGACAGCTCGGCATCTCGGTGCTCGTACCCGACGTGAACGAGTCGGTCTCCGACTTCTCGGTGCACGTCGGTCCCGAGGAAGCGCAAGCGATCCGGTTCGGGCTCTCCGCGGTCCGCAACGTCGGTGAGGGCGTGGTGGCGATGATCGTCGCCGCCCGGACCGAGGGCGGTCCCTTCCGCGACTTCTACGACTTCTGCTCCCGGGTCGACCCGGCCGCGCTGAACAAGCGGACGATCGAGTCGCTGATCAAGGCGGGGGGCTTCGACTCGCTCGGGCACCCGCGCCAGGGCCTGCTCCACGTCTTCGAGCCCGTCGTCGACCAGGCGGTCACCCGTCGGCGCGAGCGCGACGCCGGCATCATGAGCCTCTTCGGTGACGGAGGCGACGGCGAGGGGGACGGCGGGCTGTCCGAGCGGGTGGCGATCCCGGAGACCGAGTTCGACCGCAAGACCCGGCTCGACTTCGAGAAGGAGATGCTCGGCCTGTACGTCAGCGACCACCCGCTCCTCGGGATCGAGCGTCTCCTCCGTCGCCACGTCGACGCCAGCCTGACCGAGTTCCGCGAGGGTCGCGAGGGGGAGCTCCACACCGTCGGCGGCATCGTCACCGCGCTCACGCGGAAGTACACGAAGCGGGGCGACCTCATGGCGACGTTCGTCCTCGAGGATCTCGCCGCCGCGATGGACGTGATCGTGTTCCCGAAGACGATGACCGACTACGGGCACCTGCTCGAGGACGACGCCATCGTCTGCGTGCGGGGCCGGCTCGACCGGCGCGAGGACCAGCCGAAGATCGTCGCGATGGAGCTGACCCGGCCGGAGATCGCCCTCGACGGGGCGCCGCCGCTGCGGGTCCGGGTCCCGCTGGCGCGGCTCTCCGACGAGCGCGTCGACGACCTGCGGGAGCTCCTGCGCCGCCACCCGGGGGACAGCCCGGTGTTCGTGCACCTCGAGCGCCCCGAGCGCGTCACGGTGCTGCGCCTGGCCGATGACTTCCGCGTCGACGCCACGAACGGCCTCTTCGCAGAGCTGCGGATCCTCCTCGGACCCGACTGCATCTGCTGATCGGGGTCACCGCGGCGGGCCGCGGCGACCGACCCACTTCCCGAGCGAGTACGCCAGGACCGCGACGACCACGTAGCCGGCGATCGCGACGACCGCTCGGGCCGCGCTGATCGCCGAGCCGAGGATGACCCAGGCGAGCAGCGCGATGACGACGATGCCGACCAGGCGCAGCGAGACGGGCGGACGCGGCCGCGGTCGCGGGTCCACGCCGGCGCAGCGTAGGGGCACACCGAGGCGCGCGCGTCGCGCCGTGCCATGCTGGCCGGATGGAGATCGGCGTGCTCGGAGCGACCGGCCCCGCCGGGCGAGGCGTGGCGGCTCGGTTCGCGGACCTCGGCCACGACGTCATCGTCGGGTCGCGCGCCCGGGCGCGGGCCGAGCAGGTCGTCGAGGAGCTGCGCCAGCGGTGGGACGGGCGCGTCGCGTCGCTCCGGCCCGGCACCAACGACGAGGCGGCCGCGGCGCCGGGTCCCGTCGTGGTGGCCACGAACTGGGAGGCGGCGCTCGAGACCACGGAGGCGCACGCGTCGGCGCTCGCCGGCAAGGTCGTCATCGCGATGGCGAACGGGCTGCGTCGCGAGGGCCGAGAGTTCCGGGCTGTGCCCACGAAGGAGGGCTCGATCGCGGCGGCGATGCAGGCCCGCGCCCCGGCGGCGCGGGTCGTGGCCGCCTTGCAGCACGTCCCGGCGCGTGCGTTCGAGGACCTCGATCGGCCGATCGACACCGACGTCGTGGTCTGCGCTGACGACGACGAGGCCCGGCGGACGGTGATCGAGCTGCTCGACGGCATCCCGGGGCTGCGAGCCTTCGACGGCGGCTCACTCGCCAACGCCGCCGGTGTCGAGGCGTTCGCGGCGTCGCTGCTCACCGTGAACCTCCGTCACCGGGGCACCTTCACGCTGCGCCTGGGCGAGGAGGGGAGCGGGCGGTGACGGTTCGCCTGTTCGACACCGCGCAGCGGCGGGTCGTCGACTTCGCGCCCGGTCGGGTGGTGCGGATGTACGTGTGCGGGATCACGCCGTACGACTCGACGCACCTCGGCCACGCGGCGACGTACCTGGCCTACGACCTCCTCGCCCGGCGGCTCGAGGAGCTGGGCCACGAGGTGCGGATGGTGCGGAACGTGACCGACGTCGACGATTCGATCCTCCCGAAGGCCCGGGAGCTCGGCGTCCCGTACCTGGACCTGGCCGAGGCCGAGCTGGACCGCTTCCGTTCCGACATGGACGCCCTCGGCATGAGGCCGCCGGTGGCCGAGCCCCGGGCGACGGAGTGGATCCCCGGGATGATCACGATGATCGCCGACCTCCTCGACGCCGGGCACGCCTACTGCACCCACGGCACGACGTACTTCGACGTGTCCACCTTCCCGCGCTTCGGTGCGCTGTCCCAGTACTCGCGCGAGCACATGGTGCGGCTCGCCCGGGCGAGGGGCGGGCGCCCCGAGGACCCGCACCGGCGCGACGCGCTCGACTTCGTGCTCTGGCAGCCCTCGCTGTCCGACGAGCCGGCGTGGCGGGCGCCGTTCGGCGTCGGACGACCGGGCTGGCACATCGAGTGCTCGGTCATGGCGATGGAGACCGTCGGCACCCCCTTGGACCTGCACGGCGGGGGCACGGACCTGATCTTCCCGCACCACGAGTGTGAGATCGCCCAGAGCGAGAGCGTGGCGGACGGGCCGTTCTCTCGTCACTGGATGCACTCGGCGATGGTCAGCTACGAGGGCGAGAAGATGAGCAAGTCGCTCGGCAACCTCGTGTTCGTGAGCGACCTGCTGAAGACCGCCGACGCCCGCGCCATCCGGTTGGCGCTGATGCGACACCACTACCGGGCCGGCTTCGAGTGGTACGACACCGACCTCGACGATGGCGTCGCCCTGCTCCACCGGCTGCTCGTGGCGGCGGGCCGAGACGCCGGACCGGACCCGGAGCCGTTCGCGCGTCGGGTCCGAGCCGCGCTCGACGAGGACCTCGACGCTCCCCGCGCCGTGGAGGCGCTCGACGATCTGGCCAGCGCGGTCCTCTCCGAGGGCGACGACCCGCGCGCGCCGGCGGTGCTGCGCGAGCTCGGGGCGCTCGTCGGCGTCAGCCTCGACCGACCGGTCGAGAACTTGCCCGGCCGCTGAGATGCCGTCGGGTACCGTCGCCGGGATGGCCGGCGACGTCACGATCGTGCTGCCCGACGGGTCGAGCCGCGCCTATCCGAAGGGCACGACGCCCGCCGACGTCGCGGCGTCGATCGGCAAGCGGCTCGCCCGCGACGCGCTGGCGGGGATCGTCGACGGGGAGTGGGTGGACCTGGACCGCCCGCTCGACCACGACGCCCGGCTCACGATCATCACGCCCGACAGCCCGGCGGGCCGGGAGGTGCTCCGCCACTCGACGGCTCACGTGCTGGCGCAGGCAGTGACCGACCTGTTCCCCGGGGCGAAGTACGCGATCGGGCCCGCGGTCGCGGACGGCTTCTACTACGACTTCCAGCTCCCGGACGACGGCCGGTTCACGGACCAGGACCTCGAGCGGATCGAGGCCCGCATGCGCGAGATCGTCGCCGAGGACCAGCCCTTCGTGCGGGACGAGGTGGCGCGCGACGACGGGTTGGCGCTGTTCGCGGACCAGCCGTTCAAGCGGGACATCATCGAGCGGGTCGAGGACTCCGAGGTCGGGGGCGGCACGGTGATCTCGCTGTACCGGAACCCGCGGCCCGGGGGGGACGCGTTCGTGGACCTCTGCCGCGGGCCGCACGTCCCGAGCACCGGTCGCCTCGGCGCCTTCCACCTCATGCGGGTCGCCGGCGCCTACTGGCGGGGCGACGAGCGGGGACCGGTCCTGCAGCGGATCTACGGCACGGCCTGGGAGAGCCCGGCCGCGCTGGCCGAGCACCTCCACCGGCTCGAGGAGGCCGAGCGGCGCGACCACCGTCGGCTCGGGCTCGAGCTCGACCTCTTCTCGTTCCCCGAGGAGATCGGGTCCGGTCTCGCGGTCTTCCACCCGAAGGGCGCGCTCGTCCGCACGATCATGGAGGACTACTCGCGGCGCCGCCACGAAGCCGCCGGGTACTCGTTCGTCCACTCGCCGCACATCTCGAAGGCGGAGCTGTTCGAGACGTCCGGTCACGTCCAGTGGTTCGGCGAGAGCATGTTCCCGCCCATGCACCTCGACGAGGGGCCGGGGGAGGGCACGGCCTACTACGTCAAGCCGATGAACTGCCCGTTCCACATCCTCATCTACCGGAGTCGCAGCCGCTCGTACCGCGAGCTGCCGATGCGCCTCTTCGAGTTCGGCACCGTCTACCGGTACGAGCGGTCGGGCGTCGTGCACGGTCTCACGCGCGTTCGGGGCATGACCCAGGACGACGCCCACATCTTCACCACCCGGGAGCAGCTGGCGGACGAGCTCCGCTCGCTGCTGGTGTTCGTCCTGGAGGTGCTCCGCGACTTCGGCCTCGACGACTTCTACCTCGAGCTCTCCACGAAGCCGGGCGAGAAGGCGGTCGGCAGCGACCGCGACTGGGACGAGGCGACGGCGGCGCTACGGGCGGCGGCCGAGGCCATGGACCTCGACCTCACCCTCGACGAGGGCGGCGGGGCGTTCTACGGCCCGAAGATCTCCGTGCAGGCCCAGGACGCCATCGGGCGGACGTGGCAGCTCTCGACGATCCAGCTCGACTTCCAGCTGCCGGCCCTCTTCGACCTCCACTACGTCGGATCCGACAACGAGCGGCACCGGCCGGTGATGATCCACCGGGCCCTCTTCGGGGCGATCGAGCGCTTCTTCGCCATCCTCCTCGAGCACTACGCCGGGAACTTCCCGGTCTGGCTGGCACCGGTGCAGGTGACGGTCGCCCCGGTGGCGGACCGTCACCACGCCTACGCGTACCGGCTCGCGGACCGGCTGCGGGCCGAGGGGTACCGGATCGAGCTCGTCGACGCCCACGACGACACCCTGAACGCCCGGGTCCGGCGGGCGAAGCTCGAGAAGGTGCCGTACGTGCTGGTCGTGGGCGACGAGGACGCTGAGGCGGGCACGGTCGGCGTCAACGCCCGCGGCGCCGACGGTCCACCCGAGCGGCTCGTGCCCGTGGAGGCCTTCGTGCAGCGCCTGGCCGCCGAGGTCGCGGAGCGGCGATGAGCCTGGACCGCCTGTGGGCGGGGTGGCGGGCGTCGTACATCGAGGACTTCGCAACCGTCGACCACGGCGACCAGGCCTGCCTGTTCTGCGCGCTGGAGGCGTCCGGGGACGACGGTCAGATCCTGGCCCGCGACCCGCTCGCCTTCGCCGTCCTCAACCTGTACCCCTACACGTCGGGGCATCTCATGGTGGCGCCCGTCCGCCACGTGGGCGAGCTCGAGGCGCTCACGACGGAGGAGGCGAGCGCGGTGATGGCGATGGCCCAGCACGCCACCGCGGCGGTGAAGGCGGCCTACCGACCGGACGGCGTGAACCTCGGCATGAACCTGGGCCGGGCCGCGGGTGCGGGCGTCCCCGGCCACCTGCACGTCCACGTGTTGCCCCGCTGGGTCGGCGACACGAACTTCATGACCAGCGTCGCCGAGGCCCGGGTGCTGCCCGAGCCGCTGAGCCGGAGCCTCGAGCGGCTGCGGGCGGCCTGGCCGACCTAGCGTCGGGGGAGTGGGGCACCAGGACCGGGACGAGCTGCCCGCCGACCTCGACGTGACGGCGTACGTCGGCCCGTACCTCTTCCCCAGCCCCCGCCGCCGCCTGGTCGCGGCGGCGTGGCAGATCCCCGTCGGCCTGGCCGGCCTCGCCGGCTACGTCGTGAGCGGCAACGACGGGCTGCTCGCGGGGGCGCTCGCGCTCTTCGCCGTGGCCGCCTACCACGCCCTCACGGCCTGGCCCCTCGTCGTGGACCAGACCGAGGCCCTCCTCGTCGCCACCCGCGCCGTGGGCTTCCCCGTCGGGCACGCCTCGGCCCAGCTGACCTGGCGGGGCCTGCGCTCCCGCCCGACCTGGCGCATCCTCCTCTACAGCGCCGATTCGCCCCCGTCGAGCCGCGGCCTCGTCGAGCTCGACGCCGTCGATGCCCACGTGCTCGGCGAGTACACCGAGGCCAACCCAGAGGACTGGTCCGGTTACTGAGGTCGCGTTTCCCCAGGTCCGAGGCAGGATCCACCGGTAGCCCCGGGCTTACGGCGTACAATCCATCCGTGGGCGGTGACGACGAGGCGCTCCTGGCCTCGTGGGACCTGGCGCTCCACGACAAGGCCAGCAGCACCCGGCGCCTGTATCGCGAGGTCCTGACCGGCTTCGCCCGGTGGCTCCCGGACGGTGCGAGCCTGGTCGGCGCCGAGCGCCGGGACTGCCAGCGGTACTTCGCAGCCCTGGGTGAGGAGGGCCGGGCCCAGGCGACCATCCGATCCCGCTGGATCGCCCTGCGGAGCTTCTACGGGTGGGCGGCCGACGAGGGCGAGGTCGCCGAGAACCCGATGGGCGACATCACGGTGAAGCGGGCGGAGCCGCCACCGGTCGCGATCCCCGACGACCATGACGTGGCGCTGCTCCTCCAGGCGTGCGGCGGCCGAGACTTCGCGGCGCGGCGCGACCTGGCGCTGATCCGCACCGCGGCGGCGACGGGCGGACGCCTCGGCGAGCTCTGCGGCGTCGGGGTCGCTGACGTCGATCTCAAGAGCCGGATCCTGTCCCTCCGGCGCGGGAAGGCCCGGAAGGGTCGAGGCGCGGGCATAGACCCCGAGACGGCCCGCGCCATCGACCGCTACCTGAGAGTGCGGGCCGACCACCGGCTCGCCGACCTGCCGGCCCTGTTCATCACGCGCTTCGGGCCGCTCACCCGCAAGGGCGCGCACGCGATGCTGCGGCGCCGCTGCGCCGAGGCCGACATCCCGGCGCTGCACTTCAACCAGCTGCGCGATCGATTCGCGTACGAGTACCTCCGACGGGGCGGGACCGAGCGCAATCTGGCCGCGCTCGGCGGATGGACCGACGCGTCGATCACGCGCCGCTACGGCAGCGCGCTCGCGAGCGACCGGGCGCTGAGCGAGTACGACACCCTCGGCGGCGTGCTCTGACCCTCGGCGAGGCGCCGCGGGGCGGGGCCGCGGCGGGACACGCGGGCCACCCCGGCCGGCGCGCGGCGCCGAGGCTCGCTACGACGCCACGGCGACCTTGGCGGCCAGCTGCGACGGCACGGGGTCGTAGTGGGAGTGGCGCATCGTGAAGCGGCCGCGTCCGGCCGTGACCGACCGCAGGTCGATCGCGTAGCGCAGCACCTCCGAGGTCGGGACGAGGGCGACGATCTCCACCTCTCCGTTCCCGATGCTGCCGGACCCCTGGATGCGCCCGCGCTTCGAGTTGAGGTCGCCCATGATGTCGCCCTGGGCGTCCTCGGGGGCCGTCACGACCAGCTCGCTGATCGGCTCCAGGAGGATCGGGCTGGCCTTGGCCATCGCCTCCTTGAAGCCGAGGGAGCCGGCCATCTTGAAGCTCATCTCGGACGAGTCGACCGAGTGGTACTTGCCGTCGAAGCAGGTGACGCCGACGTCGACGACCGGGTAGCCGTAGACGCCCCCGGAGTGCATCGTCTCGACGACGCCCTTCTCGACCGCGGGGATGAACTGTCGGGGGATGGCACCGCCGACGATGGCGTCGGTGAACTCGAACCCGGAGCCTCGCTCCCGGGGCTCGACCCGCAGGAACGCCACCCCGAACTGGCCGTGGCCGCCGGTCTGCTTCTTGTACTTCCCCTCGGCCTCGGCGGTGCCCGTGATCGTCTCCCGGTAGGCGACCTTCACGTCGTCGGTCTCGACCGCCACCCCGAACTTGCGTTGGAGGCGCTCGAGGGCGATGCCGAGGTGGGTCTCGCCCATGCCCCACAGGAGCGTCTGGTGGGTCTCGCCGTTGCGCTCCACCCGGATGGCCGGGTCCTCGTCCTGGAGGCGCCGGAGCGCGTTGGCGAGCTTGTCCTCGTCGCCCTTCGACTTGGCCCGGATCGCCACGGGCAGCACCGGCTGCGGACGCTCGAGCCGCTCGACGTCCAGCTCGGCGCCGCGGGCGCCGAGCACGTCGCCCGTGGCCGTGTCGCTGAGCTTGGCGACGGCGGCGAGGTCCCCGGCGACCGCGGCCTTCAACGGCTCCTGGTCCTTGCCCCGCAGCGTGACGAGCTGGTGGAGGCGCTCCTCGGCGACCGAGCGGTCGTTGACCAGCGTGGCGTCCGATTCGATCGTCCCCTGCAGGACCCGGAACAGGTTCACGCGGCCGACGTACGGGTCGACCACGGTCTTGAACACGAAGGCGGCGGGTGGCCCCTCGCCGACGGCCGGCGCCGGTCCCTCCTCCACGATGAAGTGCGCGAGCCGGTCGATGCCGATGAGCTTCGTGGCGCTCCCACACAGCACCGGGAACACGGTGGCTTCGGCGATGCCTTTGGCCAGGGCCGCCTCGAGCTCGGTGACCTGGATCGTTTCGTCGCCGAGGTACCGCTCCATGAGGTCGTCGTCGGCGACCACGATGCCCTCGACGAGCGCGTCGTGGACGGAGTGCTCCTCGGTGGCCATGTCGTCGGGGACGGGTCCGGCCGTGCCGCGACCGGTGGCGCCGTTGTAGCGGACCGCCTCGTCGGTCAGCAGGTCGACGACGCCCGAGAACGCCGCCTCCTCGCCGAGCGGGAGCTCGAGGGGCGCGACCCCGGCTCCGAAGCGCGCCTTCAGCTCGTCGAGGGTGCGGCTGAACGAGGCGCGCTCCCGGTCGAGCTTGTTCACGAAGATGGCCCGGGGCATCCCGCGGGCTGCGGCCAGCCGCCAGGCCGCGTCGGTCTGGACCTCGACGCCCTCGACCGCCGAGACGACGAACACCGCCAGGTCGGCGACCCGGAGGGCGGCGGCGACGTCGCTGACGAAGTCGGCGTACCCGGGCGCGTCGAGGACGTTGACCTTGTGGTCCTCCCACTCGAAGGGAGCCACGGCGAGGGAGACCGAGATCGTCCGCTTGTGCTCCTCGGGGTCGAAGTCGGTGACCGTGGTCCCGTCCTCGACCCGCCCCATCCGGTTGATGGCGCCGGCCAGGAAGAGGAGCGCCTCGGTCACCGTCGTCTTGCCCGCCCCGCCGTGGCCGACCAGGGCCACGTTGCGGATCATGGACGACGGAACCGGCCTCATCCCTGCCACCCCCTTCAGCTCGTGCCGTCGGGCGGATCGTATCGGCGGCCCACGCTCGGACGCGCCGGGGAAGGGCGCTGCTGGTACCCTCCGAGGAGTTCGCGCGGGTCGCGCGCCGGCTCGGCCTCCGCCCCGGCGACCGGCCCCGGCCTCCGAGCCCGGAGGGACCCCGAAGCCATGCTCGACCGACGATGGCGCGCCAAGGCTGAGCGTGCCCTGGAGCCCGTGGGCCGGGCCCTGCACGTGTTCGGGCTTTCGGCCGACGGGCTCACGATCCTCGGGCTCGTCGCCGCCGCCGGTACCGCCGCGCTCATCGCCAACGGGAACCTCGTCCTGGCCGTGTTCGGGCTCGTGCTCACCGGCCTCCCCGACGTGCTCGACGGGTCCGTCGCCCGTCAGAGCGGCACCGCCGGCCGCCGGGGCGCCTTCTTCGATTCGGTCTGCGACCGCGTCGCCGACGCCCTCCTCCTCGGAGGCGTGGCCTGGCACCTCACCGGAGGCGGCGGCGAGCTGGCGGTCCTGGCGCTCGCGGTGCTGGCCGTGTCGATGCTCGTCTCCTACGAGCGGGCCAAGGCCGAGGCGCTCGGGCTGAGCGCCCGCGGCGGGGTGATGGAGCGGGCCGAGCGGCTCGTGCTCCTCGGCGTCGGGCTGGCCTTCAACGTGCTCGTCCCCGTGCTCTGGCTCATGCTCGCCCTCACGAGCCTCACCGCGCTCCACCGCTTCGTCATGGTGTGGCGCCAGGCGACCTCGGCGCAGTCACCGCACCCCACGCCGAGCTCGGTGAACCCCGACCCGCGGTGGTCGCCCCGCTTCCGCAGCTTCCGTGCCCGGCGCACGCGCCCGCGCCGTATACGCCGGGTATCGGGTCGCCGCTGACGTCGCGCGGGTCGTCCCGCCCGCGCTCGGCGAACTGCTGGCGCGCTCGACCGCCTGGGTGTACCAAGCCGCCAACCCGGCCCGGCGGCGGCAGGTCGCCCGGAACCTCGACCGGGTGGCGCCGGCGCCGCTGGACCCGGCGGCGCGACGCCGGGCGGTGGCCTCGGTCTTCGACCACTACGGCCGCTACTTCCACGAGCTCTTCCGCCTCTCGGTCTCCGACCCGGCCGCGCTCGTCGCCGGGTTCGCCTGCGAGGGCAAGGAGCACGTGGCCGCCGCCGCCGCCCTCGGGCGGGGGGTGGTCATGGCCCTCCCGCACCTCGGGAACTGGGACCTGGCCGGGGCGTGGCTGGTGAGCGAGGGCTACGAGCTCACCGTCGTGGCGGAGCCCGTCGAGCCGCCCGAGCTCTTCGACTGGTTCGTCGCCACCCGGGAGCGCCTCGGCATGCGGGTGGTCGCGCTCGGCCCCGACTCCGGCGCCGCGCTGCTGCGCGACCTCCACGCCGGCCGCGTCGTGGCCCTCGTCTGCGACCGGGACATCAGCGGCGACGGCGTCCCCGTCGACTTCTTCGGGGAGCGGACCCGGCTCCCGGGGGGTCCGGCCGCGCTCGCGCTGCGGACCGGGGCGCCGCTGCTCCCGGTCGGCTGCTACTTCCGGCCCCGGCGGGGCCACGAGGCCCACATCCTCGAGCCGCTGGCCACGAGGCGCGAGGCGCGCGTGCGCGACGATGTCGCCCGAGTGACCCAGCAGCTGGCCCACCGGTTCGAGGAGTTGATCCGGGCCGCGCCCGACCAGTGGCTGCTGATGCAGCCGAACTGGCCGTCGGACGCGGTCGACCGGTCATGAGCGGCACCCGCCCGCTGCGGGTCGTGCTGAGCTCCCCGTACTCGCTGTCGCTGTACGGCGGCGTGCAGCTCCAGGTCCTCGGCCTCGCCCTGGCGCTCCGGGCCCGGGGCGTCGACGCCCGCGTCGTCGCTCCCACCGACGGGCCGCCGCCCTTCCCCGGCGTGACGAGCGTGGGGCCGAGCGTCCGCTACCCGTCGAACGGCTCGATCGCGCCGATCACGACGTCGAAGGCGGCGGCCCGGCGGTTCCTGGAGGCGTTGCGGGTCCTCGAGCCCGACGTGCTGCACCTCCACGAGCCGCTGTCGCCCGGCATCAACCACGCCGCCCTGGTCGGGACCGACATCCCGGCCGTCGGCACCTTCCACGCCGCCTTCGGCGGTCGGAACGCCTGGTACGACGCGTTCCGGCTCCCGCTCCGCAAGATGGTGGGCCGCCTCGACGTCCGCACCGCGGTGTCCGAGGAGGCCCAGCGGAACGTCGAGACGTCCTTCGGCGTCCCGTGCGAGATCCTCCCCAACGGGGTGGACGTCGGGATGTTCGCCAGCGCCGAGCCCTGGCCCTCCGACCGGCCCTCGGTGTGCTTCGTCGGACGGCACGAGCGCCGGAAGGGGCTCGGCGTGCTGCTCGAGGCGTTCCGTGGGCTCGAGCGCGACGCCGTCCTGTGGGTGGCGGGGGAGGGCCCCGAGACGGCGACGCTGCGCGCCCAGGCCGGGCCCGACGTGGTGTGGCTGGGGCCGATCTCGGAGCGGGAGAAGGCGCGCCGCCTCCGCGGGGCCACCGTCGCCTGCTTCCCCTCGGTCGAGGGGGAGTCCTTCGGCGTGGTCCTGCTCGAGGCCATGGCCGCGCGCACCGCGGTCGTCGCCTCCGACCTCACGGGCTACCGGCACGTCGCTCGGGACGGACGCGAGGCCGTCCTGGTGCCGCCCGACGACCCCGCCGCGCTGTGCGCCGCGGTGCGGCGGCTCCTCGACCACCCCGAGGAGCGGGCCGCGCTCGCCGAGGGGGGCCGGGCTCGGGCCGACGAGTTCTCGATCGGCGGCCTCGCCGAGCGGTTCGTCGAGCGCTACGAGACCGCCCTGGCGCGGCGGGCGCCCACCTCGGTCCCGGCCTGACGCCCGCGAGCGCGTCCGGCCCCGTGGCCGGGCTGCGGGTGCGGAGGGGCTTCGACGGCCGCCTCCTAGACTGCGGAGCCGATCGAGAGGTAGGTGGCCGTGGTCGCAGTCATCGTCGTCATCGCCATCGTCGTGGTGCTGCTCCTCGGGGTGGCGCTCTTCTACAACGGCCTGGTCCGGACCCGGAACCGGGTCGACAACGCCTGGTCGCAGATCGACGTGCAGCTGAAGCGTCGGTACGACCTGATCCCGAACCTCGTCGAGACGGTCAAGGGCTACGCCGCCCACGAGCGTCAGACCCTCGAGGCGGTGACGAACGCGCGCAGCAACGCCATCAACGCCCAGCAGGGCGGCGACCTCGCCCAGCAGGCCCAAGCCGAGAACGTGCTGAGCGGGGCCTTGAAAAGCCTGTTCGCGGTGGCGGAGCAGTACCCGGACCTGAAGGCGAACCAGAACTTCCTCCAGCTCCAGGAGGAGCTGACGTCGACCGAGGACCGCATCGCCTACGCCCGGCAGTTCTACAACGACGCCGTCCTCAACTACAACAACAAGATCCAGGTGTTCCCCCGCAACCTGCTCGCGAGCACCTTCAGCTTCGAGAAGCGTCAGTACTTCGAGGGCGACCCGGAGGCGACCGGCCCGGTCAAGGTGCAGTTCTGACCGCCACGCCACCGAGGCGGCCCCGATGAGCACGCGCGCCCCGCAGCCGACGGCGCGCCCGGACTTCCACCGCGAGAGCCGACGCAACCAGTGGCGGGCCGCCGCCATCCTGGCCGCGTTCGCGGCGGTCATCGTGCTGATCGGCGCGGCCGTGGTCCTGGCCGCCGGGCTCGGCCTCGTCGGCGTCGTCGTCGTGGTGGTGCTGGTCGCGGGCCTGGCCGGCTTCGCCTACGCGCGGTCGGACGCGGTGACGCTGGCGCTGGCGCGGGCCCGTCCCGCCGACGGCCCGAGCGTCGAGCGCTACCACAACGTCGTCGAGGGCCTCTGCATCGCCGCCGGGCTCCCGAAGCCCCGCCTGTACGTCGTCGACGACGAGGCGCCGAACGCGTTCACCACCGGCCGCAACCCCAAGCACGCCGCCCTGGCGGTGACGACGGGCCTGCTCGAGAAGCTGAACCGGGTCGAGCTCGAGGGCGTCGTCGCCCACGAGCTGTGCCACATCAAGAGCTACGACGTCCTGCCGTCGACGGTGGCGGTCGTCGCGATCGGGCCGCTGGCGGTGCTGCTGGCCCCGGTCGGGTGGCCGCTCCTGCAGCTCGCGACGAGCCCGGACCGGGAGCTCCACGCCGACGCCGCCGGCGTGCAGCTCACCCGGTACCCGCCGGGGCTGGCCTCGGCCCTGCGGAAGCTCCGGGCGGACCCGGCGGTGGTGCGGCACGCGTCGCGAGCCACCGCCCCGATGTGGATCGAGGCGCCCGTCGAGCGCGGTCCCGAGCCGGGCTCACGACGAACCCGGGCCTCCGACCTCCAGCCGCCGCTCGACCAGCGCATCAAGGTCCTCGAGTCGATGTGACGCCCCGCTCGTCGTCGCGACGGCCCGGGGCGGCGCGCCTTCCCCCGGTCGATTCGGCGAGGCCCCCGGTAGACTGGCGGCGATGACCGAACCGCGCGCCGCTCGAGCGGTGGGCACCGCCCGCGTGAAGCGGGGGCTGGCCGAGATGCTGCGCGGGGGCGTGATCATGGACGTCGTGACCGCCGAGCAGGCCCGGGTGGCCGAGGACGCCGGCGCCGTCGCCGTCATGGCCCTCGAGCGGGTGCCGGCCGACATCCGTCGGGACGGCGGCGTCGCCCGCATGAGCGATCCCGCCATGATCGAGGCCATCCAGGCCGCGGTCACGATCCCGGTGATGGCGAAGTGCCGGATCGGCCACTTCGCCGAGGCCCAGGTGCTCGAGGCCCTCGGCGTCGACTACGTCGACGAGAGCGAGGTCCTCACCCCCGCCGACGAGGCCCACCACGTCGACAAGTGGCCGTTCACGGTCCCGTTCGTGTGCGGCGCCACCAGCCTCGGCGAGGCGCTGCGCCGCGTCGGCGAGGGCGCGGCGCTCATCCGGTCGAAGGGCGAGGCCGGCACCGGCAACATCGTCGAGGCGGTGCGCCACCTCCGGTCGATCCTCGGCGCCGTCCGCCAGCTGACCGTGGCCGACGAGGCCGAGCGGTACGCCGCGGCCAAGGACCTGCGGGCGCCGGTCGAGCTCGTCCTCGAGGTCGCCACCCGCGGCGAGCTCCCCGTGCCGCTCTTCTGCGCCGGCGGGATCGCCACGCCGGCCGACGCCGCGCTCGTGATGCAGCTCGGCGCGCAGGCCGTGTTCGTCGGCAGCGGGATCTTCAAGAGCGCCGACCCGGCCGCCCGCGCCAAGGCCGTGGTCGAGGCCACCACCCACTACGCCGACCCCGCCATCCTGGCCAAGGTGTCCCGTGGCCTCGGCGAGCCGATGCGCGGCGACGAGATCGCGACGCTCGACGTGAAGCTCGCCGAGCGGGGCTGGTAAGCGTGCGCACCGCCGCGCGCCCCCCAGGCCATGAAGGTCGGCGTCCTCGCCCTCCAGGGGGCGTTCCGCGAGCATCGTGAGACCCTCGACGCCCTCGGCGTCGAGGCCCACGAGGTCCGCTCGGTGGCGGCGCTGGCGCCCCTCGACGCGCTGATCCTGCCCGGCGGGGAGTCGACGACGATCGGCCGGCTGCTCGCTACGTCGGGGCTGCTCGACCCGCTCCGGGAGCGGATCGCCGACGGGATGCCCGTCCTCGGCACCTGCGCCGGCGTGATCCTGCTCGCCACCCGGGTCCTGGACGGCCGACCGGACCAGCCGACGCTCGGCGCCCTCGACGTCACCGTGCGCCGCAACGGCTACGGCACCCAGCTCGAGTCCTTCGAGGCCGACCTGGACGTGGCGGGCGTCGGCGGCCGACCGTTCCCCGGCGTGTTCATCCGCGCGCCGGTGCTCGAGGAGGTGGGCGCCGGCGTGGAGGTGCTCGCCCGCCACGGCGACCACCCGGTGCTCGTTCGCCGCGGCCCGGTGTGGGGCGCGACCTTCCATCCCGAGCTGGCCGGCGACCTGCGCGTCCACGAGCGGTTCCTCCACCCGACCGACACCCGATGAAGGGGGTGCGATGAGCGGACATTCGAAGTGGCACTCGATCAAGCACAAGAAGGGCGCGGCCGACAGCGCGCGCGGGAAGCTGTTCGCCAAGCTCATCCGCCAGATCGAGGTCGCCGCCCGGGAGGGCGGGGCCGACCCGGACGCCAACCCGACGCTGCGCACGATGGTCGGCAAGGCGCGCGACGCGTCGGTGCCGGTCGACACGATCGACCGGGCGATCAAGCGCGGCACCGGCCAGCTCGAGGGCGTCCGCTACGAGCAGTGCACCTACGAGGGCTACGCGCCGAACGGCGTCGCCGTGCTCGTCGAGTGCCTCACCGCCAACCGCAACCGCACCGGCGCCGAGGTCAAGAACGTGTTCACCCGCCTCGGCGGCTCGCTCGCCGAGCCCGGCGCGGTGTCGTGGCAGTTCGAGCGCAAGGGCGTGATCGTCCTCGAGAAGGCGGCCGCCAGCGAGGACGACCTCATGCTGGCCGCCCTCGACGCCGGCGCCGAGGACATCGTCGACCAGGGCGACACCTGGCAGGTGACGACCGGGCCCGCCGACCTGCATCGGGTTCGGGACGGGCTCGACGCCGCCGGCATCCCGGTCACGAGCGCCGACCTGCTGATGCTCCCCACCACGACGGTCCCGCTCACCGACGAGGCCGGAGCCCGGTCCGTCCTGCGGGTGATCGACGCCCTCGAGGAGCAGGACGACGTGCAGACGGTGAACGCCAACTTCGACATCCCCGACGACGTGCTCCAGGCGGTGATGGCATGAGACCCAAGGTCGGCGAGGCCGCTCCCGACTTCCGGCTCCCCGGCGTCGAGGCCGGCGCTCGGCGCGAGTTCACGCTCTCCGAGTACCGGGGCCGCAAGGTCGTGCTCGCGTTCTACCCCGGCGACTTCACCCCCGGCTGAACGCGGCAGCTGCGCTCGTACCGCGACGACTTCGCCGCGTTCGAGCGGGCGGGTGCGGTCGTGCTCGCCGTCTCCCCCCAGGACGTGGACAGCCACGAGCGGTGGGCCGCCCAGGAGGGCTTCGGGTTCGCGCTGCTCGCCGACCCGGACCGGGTCGCGATCCACGCCTACGGCGTGGGCGCGCCCGTCGTGGGCGTGCGCCGGTCGATCTTCCTGATCGATACTGGCGGCGTGGTCCGTTGGCGCTACAGCGGCACGGTCCGGGCCATCTTCAAGCGCCCGGAGCAGCTGACCCGCATCCTGGCCGGGATGTCCTGATGGACCTCCCCGAGGCGCTCGACTTCGTGCGGGCCAACCACCGGGCCGTGCTCGCCACCGGCCGGGCCGACGGTCGCCCCCAGCTGTCGCCCGTCGTCGCGGCGGTGGACGACGACGACCACGTCGTCGTCAGCACGCGGGAGACCGCGATGAAGACGCACAACGTGCGCCGCGAGCCTTCGGTGTCGCTCTGCGTGCTCTCGGACGCCTTCTTCGGCGCGTGGGCGCAGCTCGACGGGACCGCGACGGTCGTCTCGCTGCCGGCGGCGATGGAGCCCCTCGTCGACTACTACCGCCGGATCGCCGGCGAGCACCCCGACTGGGACGCGTACCGCGCCGCGATGCAGCGCGAGCAGCGAGTGCTGCTGCGAATCGCGGTGACGCACGCCGGGCCCACCCGGTCCGGGTGAGGCTAGATTTCGCCGCGCGCACACCCGGGGGAGCAGTGGAAGTCTCGATCACCGTCAACGGCCAGACGCGGACCCACGACGTCGAGGCTCGCACGCTGCTGGTCCAGTTCCTGCGGGACGAGTGCCGGCTGACCGGCACCAAGATCGGCTGCGACACGTCGTCCTGCGGCGCCTGCACCGTCCTCGTCGACGGCGAGTCGGTGAAGTCCTGCACCATGCTGGCGGTCCAAGCCGACGGGACGAGCGTCACCACCATCGAGGGGCTCGCGGACGGTGATGCGCTGCACCCGGTGCAGCGAGCGTTCCAGGAGCACCACGCCCTCCAGTGCGGGTTCTGCACCGCCGGCATGGTGATGGCGGCGGTCTCGCTCCTCGACGAGATCCCGAACCCGACCGAGCGCGACGTCCGCCTCGGTCTCGAGGGCAACCTCTGTCGCTGCACCGGCTACCACAACATCGTGGCCGCCGTGCTGGCCGTGGGGGAGCGGGCGTGATCCCGGCCCCGTTCGAGTACGTGCGCGCCGGCACGGCCGACGAGGTAGTCGGCGCGCTCGCCGAGCACGGCGACGAGGCCAAGGTCCTGGCCGGCGGCATGTCCCTGCTGCCGCTCATGAAGCTGCGGCTCGCCACCCCGTCGGTGCTCGTCGACGCGGCCCGGATCCCCGACCTCGCCTTCATCCGCGACGCCGGCGACCACATCGCCGTCGGCGCGCTCACCCGCCACCGCGACCTCGAGACGAGCGACCTGCTCGCCGCGCAGTGCGGCGTGCTCCGCGCCGTCGCGGCGCAGGTCGGCGACAACCAGGTCCGGCACCGCGGCACGCTCGGCGGGTCGGTCGCCCACGGCGACCCGGCCTCGGACCTGCCCGCCGCCCTGCTCGCCCTCGACGCCACGCTCGTGGCCCGCGGCCCCGACGGTGAGCGCACGGTCGCCGTCGCCGACTTCTTCCTCGGCTTCCTCGAGACCGCGCTCGCCCCCGACGAGCTGCTCACCGAGGTCCGGGTGCCGAAGACCGGGGCCGGAGGCTTCTCGTACCAGAAGTTCAACCGGCGAGCCCAGGACTGGGCGACCGTCGGCGCCGTGGCCGTCGTGAACGGCGCCGCCCGGGTCGCGCTGGTGAACATGGGCGGCACGCCCCTGCGCGCCACCGGCGTCGAGGCCGCGCTCGCGGGCGGCGCGTCGGTGGGGGAGGCCGCCGAGCACGCCGCCGACGGCACGGACCCCCCGAGCGACCTCAACGCCTCCCCGGAGTACCGGGCGCACCTCGCCCGCGTCCTCGTCCGCCGGGCGCTCACCGAGGCGCGCGCCTGACCGACGGGCCGCTCCCCGGGACGGCGGCGGCGATCCTGGCCGCCGGGCGCGGCTCCCGGCTCGCCGGCCGCACGCCGAAGCCGCTCCTGACCCTCGACGGGCGACCCCTCGTCCGGTGGGCCATCGACGCCGCGACGGCCGCGGGCGCGGCGCCGGTGCTGCTCGTCGTGGGCCGGGCCGGCCGAGCGGTGGGTCGCGCCGCGCCGCCCGGCGTCGCCGTCGTCCGATCGCGGGGCTGGCGCCTCGGCATCGCGCACTCGCTGCGCGCCGCGCTGGACGCGCTCGCCGGAACCTCCGTGCCGGCGCTGTGCGTCGGGCTGGCCGACCAGCCCCTCGTCGGCCCGGACGCCTACCGGCGACTCGCGGCCGCGCACGCCCGCGGCGCACGCCTCGCGGTGGCCACGTACGCGGGGGAGCGCGGCAACCCGGTGCTCCTGGACCGGTCGCTGTGGCCGGCGGCCGGCGCGCTGCGCGGCGACGTCGGTGCTCGGGCGCTCATGGCCACCCACGAGGTGACGGAGGTCGACTGCACCGGCACGGGTGACCCGGCCGACGTCGATACGCTCGAAGACCTGCGCGCTCTCGAGGGGAGGTCAGCATGAAGCTCGACCACGACTTCCGGGTCGACGCCGGGCTCGACACGGCGTGGCTCGTGCTGCTCGACATCGAGCGCATCGCCCCGTGCATGCCCGGCGCCCAGCTCCAGGAGGTCGAGGGCGACGAGTACCGCGGCACCGTGAAGGTGAAGGTGGGCCCGATCACCGCGCAATACCGGGGTGTCGCCCGCGTCGTCGAATCGGACCCGGCGACGCACCGCGTCGTGCTCCACGCCGAGGGACGGGACACGCGCGGCCAGGGCAACGCGTCGGCAACGATCACCGCCACGCTCGCCCCGGACGGCGACGGGACCCGAGTCCGGGTCGACACCGACCTGAGTGTCACCGGCAAGGTGGCCCAGTTCGGCCGGGGCGTGATGGCGGACGTCTCGACCAAGCTGCTCGGCCAGTTCGTGGACTGCCTCGGCACCACCGTCCTCGCGGCCGAGAGCCCGGATGGGCCGGCGCCGACGCCGACCCCGCCCGCCGCGGCCCCGACCGGGGCCCGAGCCGTCGACGCCCCCGCGGCCGAGGCGGTCGACCTCATGCGGGCGGCCGGCGGCGCCGTGGCCAAGCGGCTCGTCCCCGTGGCCGCGGCGGTCATCGTCGTGGGCGTCGTGATCTGGCTCGTCGCTCGCTGAGGGGTCCGCCACCGCGGTCCGGCCCACCCCTAGCATCGAATATGTGTTCGACGCGCGCGGGCCGGTGCTCGGCATCGACCCTGGGCTCTCCTGCTGCGGCTACGGCGCGGTCCGCCGCCACGAGCGGGCGCTCACGGCGGTGGCCTGCGGCGTCCTCCGCACCGAGCCGACGGCGCCGTTGCCGGACCGGCTCGCGACCCTCGAGGCGGAGCTCGACGTCTTCCTGCGCGAGCTGCGGCCGTGCGCCCTCGCGGTCGAACGGGTCTTGTTCCAGGCCAACGTGCGCACCGCCATCTCGGTGGGCCAGGCGAGCGGCATCGCGCTGGCCGTCGCCGCTCGGGCCGGGGTGCCCGTCACCCACTACAGCCCGAACGAGGTGAAGCTCGCCGTCGCCGGCGACGGCGGCGCGGCGAAGGCCCAGGTCCAGGACATGACGCGGCGGCTGCTGCGGCTGGCCGAGGCACCTCCCCCCGACGCCGCCGACGCCTTGGCCCTGGCGGTCTGCCACCTCTGGCGGGCGCCCCTGCGCGAGCGCGTGAGCCGGGCCGTGGCCGCGGGACCGTCGTCGTGATCGGCTCGCTGCGCGGCACCGTCCTCGAGCGCTCGCTCAGCGGCGAGGTGGTCGTCGAGGTCGGCGGCGTCGGCTACCGCGTCCTCGTCCCGACGCTCGCGGCGCTGGTGCCCGGGGAGCCGGCCTTCCTCTTCACCCACCTCCACGTGCGCGAGGACGCGCTCGTCCTCTATGGCTTCCCGACCCGGGAGGAGCGCGACACCTTCGAGGTGCTCATCGGCGCCACCGGCGTGGGCCCGAAGCTGGCATTGGCGATCTGCTCGGTGCACGGGCCCGCCGCGCTGCGCCGCGTCCTCGCCGACGACGACGTCGACGCGCTCACGCTCGTGCCGGGGGTGGGGAAGCGCACGGCCCAGCGGCTCCTGCTCGAGCTCAAGGCCCGCCTCGAGGTTCCGGGCGTCGTGGTTCTCGAAGACGGAGCCGAGGCGAGCGGCCGACGGCAGGTGCGTGAGGCGCTGGCCGAGCTCGGCTACGGCCCGGACGAGGTCCGGGACGCGGTGGTCGGGCTCTCCGACGACGGCCCGGTGGAGCAGCTCCTGCGGGACGCGCTGCGTCGCATCGCCGGCGCCCGCGTGTGAGCGATCGATGCGCGAAGAGCTCTTGAAGCCGGACGCCGACCCGGGGGAGCGGGCCGAGGAGACCACCCTGCGGCCGCGGCGGCTCGCCGACTTCGTCGGGCAGCCCCGCCTGAAGGAGCACCTCGAGATCCTGCTCGGCGCGGCCCGGCGCCGACGGCAGGCCGCCGACCACCTGCTCCTGGCGGGACCGCCCGGCGTCGGGAAGACCACGCTGGCCGGGATCGTCGCCGTCGAGCTCGACGTCGGCCTGCGCATCACCAGCGGCCCCGCCCTCGAGCGGGCCGGGGACCTCGCCGCGATCCTCTCGAACCTCGACGACGGCGACGTCCTGTTCATCGACGAGATGCACCGCCTTCCTCGCGCCGTCGAGGAGGTGCTCTACCCGGCGATGGAGGACTTCGCGCTGGACATCGTCCTCGGGCGGGGCCCGTCGGCGCAGTCCATCCGGCTCGACCTGCCGCGGTTCACGCTCGTCGGCGCGACGACTCGGAGCGGCATGATCACCGACCCGCTCCGAGACCGGTTCGGGTTCGTGGCGCGCCTCGACTACTACGACCCCGAGGACCTGGTCGTCATCCTCGAGCGGTCGGCGCGCATCCTCGGCGTGTCGCTCGCCTCCGACGCCGCGGCGGAGCTCGCAGGGCGCGCCCGCGGCACGCCCCGGATCGCGAACCGGCTCCTGAAGCGGGTGCGCGACTATGCCGAGGTGCGGGCCGACGGCCACGTGGACGGCGCCGTCGCCGACGCCGCGCTCGCGCTCTTCGAGATCGACGCCCTCGGCCTCGACAAGGTGGACCGGGACATCCTCGCGACGCTCTGCGAGCGGTTCGCCGGTCAACCGGTCGGCCTCAACACCCTCGCGGTCAGCGTCGCCGAGGCTCCGGACACCGTCGAGGACGTGTACGAGCCGTTCCTCCTGAAGCAGGGCCTGATCCTCCGCACCCCGCGCGGGCGCGTCGCCACACCGGCGGCCTACGTCCACCTCGGGATCGGCGTCCCCGCCAACGTGAGCCCGAGCCTCTTCGAGAGCTGACGAGGGAGGCGCGAAGGGCCTCCGCTACGATCGGCGCGCCGTGTCCGGCAGCAGCCCATGAGCCTCGTCGTCGTCTACCTCGTCATCCTGGTCGCCGCGTTCTTCTTCCTGGTCGTGCGGCCGCAGCGCCGGCAGATGGCGTCGCACCGGGCCCTCGTGGCGAGCCTGTCGCCGGGCGACGAGGTCGTCACCACGGGCGGGATCCTCGGGACCATCCGGTCGCTCGACGAGGAGGTGGCCGAGCTCGAGGTCGCCCCGGGCGTGGTCCTCCGCGTCGCCCGCGGCGCCATCGCCCGCCGGACCGGGCCGCACCCCGCTGGTGGGCCGCCGGCCGACGACGCCGCCCCGGGCTGACCGTGCGCCGGCTCCAGGCCTACCTCATCGGCACGATCGTCGTGGTGATCGTGGCCCTGACCGCCACGATCCTGTCCGGCAACGCGCCGGTCCTGGGCCTCGACCTCAAGGGCGGCATCTCGGTGACGCTGGCCCCGGTCGGGAAGTTCACGTCGGCCGCCCTCGACGAGAACCTCAACATCATCAACCAGCGGGTGAACTCCTTCGGCGTGGCCGAGCCCGACATCAGCCGGCAGGGCAACGACCTCGTGGTCGAGCTTCCCGGCGTGAAGGATCGGGCGCAGGCGCTGCGCCTGGTCGGGCAGACGGCGCAGCTGCGGTTCCGGCCCGTGCTCGCGACCGTGCCGGCGACGGCGGCGCTGGCCCCGAGGGGCACGACGTCCACCACCACCGCGGCGACGCGCCAGACCGCCGAGCGCGCCGTGGCGGCGTGCGACGCCACGCAGATCTCGACCCTGGTCAGCGCCGGCGCCGAGGTCCCGACGACGCCGCTGGCCAACGACGCCAGGGGCGCGTGCGTCGTCCTGCCGGTCCGGAACAGCAAGACGCGGCTGCTGCTCGGCCCGGTGACGGCCAAGCCGGGCCTCGGCGTGCCCGCCGGCCTCACCGGCGGCGACGTCGCGAGCGCGAGCTCGAGCTTCGCGCAGGGCCAGGGCTACGCCGTCAACATGACCCTCAAGAGCTCGGGGCTCAAGAAGTTCAACGACCTCGCCGCCGCGTCCTTCCCGCAGTCCGCCCCGCGCAACGAGGTCGCGATCGCCCTCGACGCGCTCGTGTACTCGGCCCCGGCCTTCCAGGCCTCGTCGTTCAGCGGACCGGTGCAGATCACGGGCAACTTCACGCCCAGCCAGGCGTCGGACCTGGCCAAGGTCATCAACTACGGCGCGCTCCCGGTCCCGCTGCGGCGGATCAACACCCAGGACGTCTCGCCGACGCTCGGGAACGACCAGCTGAACGCCGGGATCGCCGCCGGCATCATCGGCTTGGTCCTCGTCGCCCTCTACATGCTCGTCTACTACCGGCTGCTCGGGCTGGTCGTGTTCCTCGGGCTCGCCATGAGCGGCGCGCTGCTGTACGCGATCGTGTCGGGGATCGGGCCCTCGATCCATCTGGCCCTCACGCTGTCCGGCGTGACGGGGATCGTGGTGTCGATCGGGATCACCGTGGACTCGTACGTCGTGTACTTCGAGCGCCTGAAGGACGAGGTGCGCACGGGCCGGACGGTGCGATCGTCGGTCGACCGCGGCTTCGCCCGCTCGTTCCGCACGATCTTCGCCGCCGACTTCGTCTCGTTGCTCGGCGCCGTGGCCCTCTACGCCCTCGCGATCGGCTCGGTGAAGGGCTTCGCCCTGTTCCTCGGGATCGCCACCCTGCTCGACCTGGCGGTTTCCTACTTCTTCATGCACCCACTGGTGTCGATGCTGGCCCGGCGGCCGGAGCTCGTCCGCATGCGCAACGTCGGGATCGCCGCCGGGCTCGACGCGCCGGCGGTGACGGCGTGACGCCCCCGGCGCCGGCCCGGGGACCGCGGCGCGCGCTCAGCGACCTGTTCCACGAGCGCACGAACTACAACTTCATCGACCGGTCCTGGCGGTGGGCGCTGCTGTCGGGCACGGTGCTGCTCATCGCCATCGGCGGCCTGGCCATCCGCGGCCTGAACCTGGGGATCGACTTCACCGGCGGCCTCTCGTACACCGTCTCGGTCAAGGGGCCGGCCCCGTCGGTGAACACGGTGCGGGACGTGCTGCGGAACGTCGGCCAGGCGGACGCCAAGATCTCGATCCAGCAGAACGTCGCCAACGGCACCAACTCGGTCGTGGTGCAGGCCCCGACGGTGAGCGCCGCCACCCGCGACCGGATCCGCGGCGCGCTCCAGCGCTACGGGCCGGTGACGAACGCAGTGGAGGTGAGCGCGACCTGGGGCGACACGGTCACGAACAAGGCGCTCGTGGCGCTCATCGTGTTCTTCTTCCTCATCGCCGGGTACCTCACGCTGCGGTTCGAGTGGCGCATGGCGCTGGCGGCGATCATCGCCGTGATCCACGACATCCTGGTCACGACGGGGGTGTACGCGGTGACGGGATTCCAGGTCGTCCCCGCGACCGTCATCGCGTTCCTCACCATCCTCGGCTACTCCCTCTACGACACCGTGGTCGTGTTCGACAAGGTCTCCGAGAACACCCCCGCGGTCGGCACCGAGCGGTTCCCGAACTACTCGACCATGGTCAACCGGTCCCTGAACCAGGTCCTGATGCGCTCGATCAACACGTCGCTGGTGGCGGTGATCCCGGTGGCCTCGCTCGTGTTCGTCGGCAGCGGCCTCTTCGGGGCCACGACGCTGAAGGACTTCGCCCTGGCCCTGTTCGTCGGGCTCACGACGGGCGCGTACTCGTCGATCTTCGTGGCGACCCCGATCGTGGCCTGGCTGAAGGAGCGAGAGCCGCGGTACCGCGCCGTCCGCCAGCGGTCCTCGGTGCAGCAGACGCGCCGGACCCGGGACGTCCCCGCGCCCGCCGTCGTCGGGGCGCCGAGCACGGATCGCGCCGAGGAGGCGGCCCGGCCAGGCCCGCCGCCCGAGCCGGCGGTGCCGTCGGTGTCGTCGGCGCCGTCCCCACGCCCCGGCGCCGTCGCGCCGCGGCCGCGGCAGCAGCGCCGACGGAAGCGACGCTGAGCCGCCGAGCGTCCGGCCCGTGCTCACCCGCCGGGCCGGACGGCTCCCCGCCGACGCCCTGACGCCGGCGCGCCTCGCGGCGCCGGCCGTTGCGCGCCGCCCCGGCCTCGACGCGGACCCGCGACCGAACCGGCTTCGTGGCGAACGGCCTACTGTGCGCCGCGTGCTGGCGGCGGCCCACTTCGACGGGGCCGCGGTCACGCTGCTCGTGGCCGGCGGGGCCGCCGGTGTCGCGCTGGCGATCGTGTTCGTGGTCCGGTACGCGGCCACCTTCCCGGCGTTGCCGACCCCCGGTCCCGAGACGGCGGAGCTCGGTGACGAGACCCCGGCGGTGGCGAACCTGCTCGTGAACCGTTGCACCGTCACGCGCGTGGCCGCGGCGTCGACCCTCGTCGACCTGGCGGCCCGCCGGTTCCTCGAGCTGTTCGAGGCTGGGCCCGGACGGTGCGTGGTGCGCCTGCGGTCGGCGCCGGGGGCGGGTCCGCTGACGAAGTACGAGGAGCAGGTCCTCCAGCTCGTCCGCGCCCGGGCGACGGGCGGCTCGGCGCCGCTCGAGGCCGTCCAGCTCGACGAGGGCCAGGTCGATGCGTGGCACGACCGCTTCCGCAAGGGTGTCGTCGCCGAGGCGAAGGCACGCGGGCTGCTGCGCGGACGATGGTCTCGGCTCGACTGGGCGCTGTTCGCCGTCCTCGCAGGGGCGGCGCTCGCGCTCGTCGCCGCGGGCCTCGACGTCGCCGGCGTCGAGGGCGCCACCCGCGCCGGCTCGTCGACGCGCCGCTTCCCCCGCGAGGACTGGTTCGTCGTCGCCGTCGGCGCGTGGCTGGTGGTGCTGGGCGTGATCGCCACGTTCCGGTCGGTCCGCTACTCGTCGAGCGGGACCAGCGCGGCGGCCCGCTGGCTCGGCGTCAAGCGGTACCTCCGGCGTGACCCGGCCTTCGCCGACGCCCCGCCCGCCGCGGTGGCGGTCTGGGACCGGCTCCTGGCCTACGGCACCGCGCTCGGCGTGTCGCGCGCGACCGCCGCCGCGATCCCGCTCGCCGGCGAGGATCGAGCCACGGCCTGGAGCCGCGCCGGCGGCGACTGGCACCAGGTCCACGTCGAGTACCCCCGCCGCTTCGGGTACGGCCAGCGCCCGCTGCCGGTGCTGCTCGGGGGCCTGGTCCGAGTGGTGTTCTGGGGCGGGCTGGCGTTCGCGCTCCTTCCCTTCATCGCCGACCGGGTCTGGACCGCCGGCCGCGACGCGATCGACCCGGCCCACCTCAGCAGCGCCGCCGTCGTCGCGGTCGTCGCCGCGTTCTTCGTCGGGTTCGGGGTCGTCGGCATCGGCCTCCTGGCCCGGGTCGCGGACGGCCTGGTCCGCCTGGGCCGCGGCGCCGCCGATCTCGGCCGCGTGCGGACCGTGGAGGGCCCGGTCGTGAAGGTCGTCGGGGCCGGCCGCTGGTTCGCCGTCGACCCCGGCCACGTCGACCACGTCCAGGCCTGGCACCCCGGCGACCTCGCGCTGCCGACGCGTGGCGCCACGGTCCGGGTCACGCTCACCCCGCACCTCCGGCATGTCACCGCGATCAGCATCCTCGAGGAGCCCCCCGGTGGCGGGGTGGACGGGGCCGCGACCCCGACGGGCGGGACGGCGCCCCGCCCGGTCCCGGTCGACGCCGCCGCCGTCGACGCGTGCGCCGGGCTGGCGCTGGCCGAGGTCGCCCCCGAGTCCATCGCCGGCTTCGCGCCGTCGCGGGTGCCGGTCGGGGCGGCCGTCCGCGCCTTCAGCGACGGGACCAGCCGGATCCTCATCATCTTCGTCCCCGAGGGCGAGGGACTCCTGGAGGCGGCGGGGCCGGCCGCCGTGGCCCGCCGGCTCCACGAGCGGGCCGCCGGGGGTCGCTGGAGCCAGGACCGGGTGCTGATCCAGCTGACCCCCGCCGGCCTCGTGATCGTCGACGTCGACCTCGCCGGCCGATCGTCGGCCGAGCGCGAGCAGGTCGCCCGCGCGCTCGCGGCCCGAGTCGCGGCGTCGGCCGCGCCGCCGCCGGCCCCGGTGCCGCCGCCGGGCCCCCCGCTCGGGTGACGGCCGGGGCCGGGACCCGGACGGCCCGAACGGTCCCCGGGCCGGGCGCCCCGGGACCACGGGCGGGCCCTACGATGAGGGGGGACATGAGCACGCTCGACGTCCGACCCGACCGACCCGACCGTCGGTCGGGGCTGCCCCGGCCCTGGCGGCGGCACCAGGTCGCCGTCGACCTCGCGCCGCTCCTGGCCGAGTTCCAGGCCCGTCACCGCCGGGCCGACACCACGCTCATCGAGCGGGCCTTCGACGTGGCTCGGGCCGCGCACGCCGACCAGGTGCGCCGCTCCGGGGGGCCGTACCTCGAGCACCCCCTCGGCGTGGCGATGGTGATCGCCCAGCTCGGGCTCGACGACATCACCGTCGCCGGCGCGCTCCTGCATGACGCGGTCGAGGACACGGCGGTCACGGTCGCCGACATCGAGGCCCGCTTCGGCGGCGAGCTCGCCGCCATCGTCGACGGCGTCACGAAGCTGGACCGGCTCCAGTTCGACTCCCGCGAGGCCCAGCAGGCTGCCACCCTGCGGAAGATGCTCGTCGCGATGGCGAGCGACATCCGGGTGCTGCTCATCAAGCTCGCGGACCGGCTCCACAACATGCGCACGATCGCGTCGCTGCCGGAGCCGAAGCAGCGGCGCATCGCCCAGGAGACGCTCGACATCTACGCGCCCCTCGCGCACCGGCTCGGCATCCAGGAGCTGAAGTGGCAGCTCGAGGACCTGGCCTTCGAGGTCCTCCACCGGAAGCGGTACGCCGAGATCGAGCAGATGGTCGCGAGCCGGGCGCCGGCGCGAGAGGAGGAGCTGGCGCGGGTGCTCGCGGAGCTGCGCGAGCGACTGGCCGAGCTCCATATCGAGGCCGTCGTGCAGGGCCGCCGGAAGCACTACTGGTCCATCTACGAGAAGATGGTCGTGAAGGGCAAGGAGTTCGACGAGGTGCAGGACCTGGTCGGCGTGCGCGTCATCGTCGACTCGGTGAAGGACTGCTACGGCGCGCTCGGGTCGATCCACGCCCTCTGGGCACCGGTGCAGGGGCGGTTCAAGGACTACATCGCCATGCCCAAGTTCAACCTCTACCAGTCGCTGCACACGACGGTGGTCGGCCCCGGCGGCAAGCCGGTCGAGGTCCAGATCCGCACCAAGGAGATGCACCGGCGGGCCGAGTTCGGGATCGCCGCCCACTGGGGCTACAAGGAGCACTCGCCGGCCGAGGACCTGGCGTGGCTGCAGCGGATGGTCGACTGGCAGCAGGACACGTCGGACCCGACCGAGTTCATGGAGACCTTGAAGATCGACCTCCAGCAGGACGAGGTCTTCGTGTTCACGCCGAAGGGCAAGGTCGTGACGCTGCCGACCGGCGCCACGCCGGTCGACTTCGCGTACGCGATCCACACCGAGG